>DATLJJ010000032.1:0-2740 GCA_035538975.1 Sphingomonas sp.
CGGCGCATCGCTGTAGAGGTTCGAGCGATGGAATTCCCGCTTCTGCAGGATCGTGAACTCGCCGGTGGGCGTGTCATAGCCCGGCGCGCCGGTGGACACCGTCGTCTCGGCGAGCAGCCGCCCGCCGCGATAGAGATAGGCGCGCTGCGCGAGCAGGCTCACGACGAGCGACACCGGCTCGGCGGCGGTGCTCGCGGCGATCTTCGCGGGCTGCTCGTGCCAGACGAACTGCCCGGGCTTGAGCGGGTGGGTGTCGGGCTGCACGGCCCCGGCAGCGATCTGCGCGACCGCGGGTGCGTCGGGCAGCGCGGCAAGCAGCGCAAGCGCGATCAGCGCGCTCGGGCCGGTCTTCATTTTCTTTCTCCGTCAATCGCTTGGGCGGGAGCCCGGTTCAGGTGATTCAACGTGAGTGCACGCAGTTGGTGCCCTGACCGAATCAACCGCCCCACACGGAACCTTTTCGCGACCGAAACCGCTTCGATCTCGGCGAAATGGGCAGAAGCTGCGGTGAGTGGCGGGAATGTACGGTATTGTTCAACCATCTGCAGGAACCATTTTGATATTAAGGTAGCAAATAGAGCAGCGAAGCGGGCAACGGGTTTGGTGAAGGACAGTCTCGATACGGTGCACTCGCGCCGGGCATTGCTGAGATCGGCATTGGCCATCGCGGGCGGCGCGACGCTTTCCTCGTGCGTATCCAGTTCGGTCGACATGGCCGCTGCGCCCGTTCCGGTGCCGCCCCCGGCGCCCGTTCCCATCCCCAAGGCTCCGCAGGTCGCCACGGCACGCGCCGTGCCCGCCGGCATCCGCCCCGAGCTGTTCAAGAAGGCAGTGGCCGCGCTCGACCGCCACTCGTTCCGGATTCCGTCGCACGACCGCATCGCGATCGCGGATTTCGCGCGCCCTTCGGCCGACGCGCGCTTCTACATCGTCAACATGGGCACCGGCGTGGTGCAGAGCTTCCTCGTTGCGCACGGCATCGGCTCGGACCCCGGGCACACCGGCCTGCTGCACCGTTTCTCGAACGACATGGGCTCCGAAGCGACGAGCGAAGGCGCCTTCCTCACGGCCGACTATTATGTCGGCAAGCACGGTGACTCGCAGCGGCTGATCGGTCTCGATCCGACCAACAGCAATGCCTATGACCGCGCGATCGTGGTCCATTCGGCCTGGTACGCGAACCCCGAGGTGGTGATGCAGCACGGCAAGCTCGGTCGCAGCCAGGGCTGTTTCGCGGTCGGCGAGCGCGACCTCGCCCGGGTGTTCGAGCGGCTTGGCCCTGGCCGGATGATCTACGCCGCCAAGGCCTGAGCGGCGGCGCCGCCTTTTCGGGATCGATCCGGGTCCGCCGGGGTTGGCACTGAGCCCACCCCCCGGCTAGGACCATTGCATGACCGAAACGCTTTCTCCCGCACTCCCCGATGAAGTGGACCACGCTGCACGGGCGCTGCTCGAGACGGCGTGCGACAAGGAGCTGACGCTGGCAACGGCGGAAAGCTGCACGGGCGGCCTGCTCGCGTCGCTCCTCACCGATGTCGACGGCGCGAGCCATGCGTTCGAGCGCGGGTTCGTCGTCTATACCAACGAAGCCAAGTCCGAGCTGCTCGGCATTCCGCTCGACCTGATCGAGCGCGAGGGCGCCGTGAGCGCGGCAGTGGCCCGCGCGATGGCCGAAGGCGCGCTCAGGGAGAGCAAGGCCGACATCGCGATCTCCGTTACCGGCTTCGCGGGGCGCGGGGCACCGGGCGACGAGCCCGGGCTCGTCCACTTCGGCTGCGCGCGCGAGGGCCGCCCGACCGCGCACCGGGAGGCGCATTTCGGCGATATCGGACGCGGCGGCGTGCGGGTCGAATGCCTGCGCGTGGGACTGGAAATGCTGGCGGAGGCGCTTTGATGGCGAAGTCCCATCCCTTTTACTCGCTTCACCGGCAGGGAATGATCCGGGCCGGCGTGTGCACTCCCGCGACCGTGGTCGCCGATCCCGCGGCCAATGCGCGGGCGACGATCGAGCTTGCGAAGCAAGGCGATGCAGAGGGCGCGGACCTGCTCGTCTTCCCCGAGCTCAACGTCACCAGTTACGCGATCGACGACCTGCATCTGCAGGACGCGGTGCTCGACGCGACCGAAGCAGGAATCGCCGCGATCGCCGAGGCGAGCAAGGCGCTGAAGCCCGTGCTGCTCGTCGGGGCGGCGCTCCGGCGCAACGGGCGGCTCTACAATTGCGCCGTCGCAGTCGCCCGCGGGCGCATCCTGGGCGTGGTCCCGAAGCAATATCTGCCGAACTATCGGGAATATTACGAGAAGCGCTGGTTCGCCTCGGGCATTGGGCTGACGGGGTTGGAGATCAGCGTCGCCGGCCAGACCGTACCCTTCGGCGCCGATCTGGTCTTCGCCGCGTCGGACCTCGCCGACTTCGTCTTCCACATCGAGGTCTGCGAGGATTATTGGGCCCCCGTCCCGCCCTCGACCGAAGGTGCGCTCGCCGGGGCGCTGGTGCTGTGCAACCTTTCCGCTTCGAACATCGTGATCGGCAAGGGCCGCGAGCGCGAGCTCTATTGCGCGGCGCAGTCGGCGCGCACCGCTTCGGCCTATGTCTATTCGGCCTCGGGTCCGGGCGAGAGCACGACCGACCTCGCCTGGGACGGCCAGGGGTTGATCTATGAGCTGGGCGAGCTGCTCGCCGCCTCCGAGCGCTTCGAGCTAACCACCGAGATCGTCTATTCGGATCTGGATCTCGAGC
>DATLJJ010000033.1:0-1890 GCA_035538975.1 Sphingomonas sp.
GCCAGATGGTGATCGAAGGCGCGATCGAAATGGGCCATGCGCGCGCGCTGGTCGGCGTTCCCGACGCCGAACGTCTCGCGCGCGAGATCGCCGCCAAGGGACTGTCGGTGCGCGAGGCCGAGAAGCTCGCGCGTGAGGCCAAGCCCGATTCGGCGCGGCGCAAGGGCGGCGAGGCTCCCGAGCGCAACGCCGACATCGCCGCGCTCGAACGCCAGCTCGGCGACGTGCTCGGCCTCAACGTCCGCATCGCGCATGCAGGCAAGGGCGGCACGCTGACTCTGTCCTATTCGACGCTCGACCAGCTCGACATGGTCTGCCAGCGCCTCAGCGGCGAACGCATCTAGCGCCGCAGACTGGATTTCCAGCGGAAGATTGCGGCGCTTCGCGCTAGCCCCGCGCTCGCGCCGCCTGACGCGCGAGCGTGGTGCATTCGGCTTCCGCCAGCACGTCGCCCGCACTCGCGCCGTGCATCAGCGCGCGCTCGGTCTCGCGGACCCGTTCGATCGCGCGAGCGATCTGGGCAGCGTTCCAGCGGCGCAGCGCGCGCTCGACCGCGGGTTTCTCCTTGAAGAAAACGCGATGTTTCTCAAGAGTTTGGGAGATATTTGCACCCCCGTCGACATCGACACGGAGTTCGGCGAGCGTCATCAGCTTGCGCACCAGCTGGCGCAGCAGCGGGATCGCCGATCCGCCGCCTTCGCCTATCCGCCCGAGCTCCGCGCCGACAGTGTCGAGCCGCCCGTCGAGGATCGCGTCGATCAGCTGGAACAGCTCGCCTTCGCCATGATCGGCGCCGATCGCCTCGAAGGCGTCGGCATCGGCCTCGCGCGGCCGATCGGGGGCTGCGTCGAGATAGAGCGCCAGCTTCTCGATCTCGCGCGTCAGGATCGCACGGTCGCCGCCCGATGCCTGTGCTAGCGCCTGGGCGACGTCGCTCGTCATCCGCAGACCGTGCTCGCGCGCGATTCCCTGCGCCAGCTTGGCGGCGTCGAGCCCTTCGGGGACATAGCAGGCGAAAGCCAACGCGCGCGGCGAAGCGATCGCCGCCTTGACCAGCTTGCCGCTCGCCTTGAGCCCGGGCCCGATAGCGACGACGGGATTGCCCGCGCGCTCGGCCTCCAGCAGCAGCGTGACGGCCTCGATCGCGCCTTCCTCGATGGCAGTCAGCCGCACGAAGCGCACCCCGCCGAACAGCGACATCGACGCAGCTTCATCCGCCAGCCGGCCCGGCTGCTCGCGGAGCGCCTTCATGTCGAGGTCGACGCGCTCGGCCTCGGGCCCAAGCGCGCGCGCCAGCCTGTCGGCCAGCTCGGCGGCACCCGCTTCGTCGGGGCCGTGAAACAGATAGAAGCGCGTGTCGGGGTTGGGCTTGTCGACGGCGGCGCGGATCTGCCCCGCGGTCGCCTTCATCGCGCGCCGGTGGTGTCGGCGGTCGGGGCGGACTGGGCGAAGCGCGCCACCCGCGCCACGATCTGGTCCGCGACGATATCCGAGAGCCGCTCGAGCGCGCTGCGCTCGGCCGCGATCGTGGCATATTCGCTTCCGACCACGTCGATTCCGGCGTCCGAGCCGGCGGTGGCGTCGAGCACCACCGCGCCGTTCGACAAATCGACCAGCTGATAGCGCGCGCGCAGCGTCCGGCGCTCACGAGCCACCGAATCATCGCGGCGCACGCCGAGGCCCGCGATATGGTCGTCCAGCTCGACCTGAAGCCGATAGCGCGCCGCGGTCTGCTCGCCGGCCGCGAGCCGGTCCCGCAGCGCATTGCCGACCAGCCAGCCCGACTGGCCGGGGATCGGCGCCACTTCGACCGCAGCGAGCGTCGAGCGAACGGGGCCCGCGGCGCCGCCGCCATAGAGCGGCTTGAGCCCGCAGCCCGAGAGCGCCCCC
>DATLJJ010000034.1:0-5784 GCA_035538975.1 Sphingomonas sp.
AAGTCGAACGAGCAGATCGCCGAAGGCAGCGATGCGCATGCGGAAGCAGGCGCGATCATCCTCGACGCGCTCGCGGCCTCCCCACTGTTCGTCGCCGCCGCCTTGCCGCTCAAGGTCTTCCCGCCCTTGTTCAATCGCTACGGCAAGGGTCAGACCTTCGGCACGCACGTCGACAACGCGATCCGCATCCGACGGGGCAGCGATTTCCGCATCCGCTCCGATCTGTCGATGACCGTCTTCCTCGAGGACCCCGGGAATTACGACGGCGGCGAGCTGCGCATCGACGGGCTGTTCGGCGAACAGTCGGTGAAGCTGCCCGCCGGTCATGCGGTGCTCTATCCCTCGTCGAGCCTGCACCGCGTCGAGCCGGTGACGCGCGGGCGCCGCGTGGCGAGCTTCTTCTGGATTCAATCGATGGTGCGCGACGACGGGCAGCGCCGCATCCTCTTCGACCTCGACCGCGCAGTGCAGCGGCTTGCCGGCGAGCTTGGCCAGAGCGACACGTCGGTGATCGAGCTCACCGGTGTCTACCACAATCTGCTGCGAAGCTGGGCCGACGCCTGAGGGCGCGGCCATAGCCGGGTCGAGCCCCGCCTAGCCGAGCATCGCTTCCAGCGCAGGAGACAGATGCTCGGCGAAGCGTCCATCCGCCTCGCGCGTCACGAGCAGCGCCGCCAGCCCCTCCCGTTCGGCAAGTGCCCGCCCTTCTTCGGGCCCGAGCACGGTAAGCGCCGTCGCCCAGGCGTCGGCATACATCGCTTCGCCGTGAAGCACGCTGGCGGAGGCGACGTTCGTCTCCACCGGCCAGCCGGTGCGTGGATCGAGCGTGTGGCCATAGTGCCGGCCGCCGTGCATGAAGCCGCGGCGATAGTCGCCCGACGTCGCTACGGCGATATCGTGGAGCGCGATGCGCAGCGGCGCCAGCGCAGACCCGGGCACCGCCTCCAGATCGACCCACCAGGGCTGACCGTCGGGCTTGATGCCGCCGCCGCTCAGCTCGCCGCCGATCTCGACAAGGAAGTCCGCGACACCCGCGGCGCGCAGATGCCCGGCCACTGCGTCCACTGCCCGGCCCTTCGCGATCCCCGAGAAGTCGAGCGCAGCCTCACCGGTGCGGCGCGCGCGGAAGAGTCGCGAATCGAGCTCGATTGCGCGCCGTCCCCCGCTCGCCAGCGCCTCGGCGACGCGCTCGCGTGGGGGAGGGGCGTCCACCGGGCCCGCCGCGCCGAAGCCCCATAGCTCGGAGAGCGCGCCCATAGCCGGATCGAAGCCGCCGCCGCTTTTCTCCGCCACTTCCAGCGCGGCGCCCAGCACGCGGAGGAAGTCCGGAGGAAGCGGCTGCCAACGCCCCGGCACCGAACGGTTGAAGCGGCTGAGGTCGGACTCCGGCTCCCACTGGCTCATCTGGGCGACGATGGTGGCGAGCGTGGCACGGATGCCCTGCTCGATCCCGGGGAGCGCGCCTGCCGGGGCGACGAGCCGGACCGACCAGCTCGTCCCCATCGTCTGCCCGCCAAGCGCATGGACCGCGGCGCGCGGATCGCGGCGCCGGAAGGCCTCTGGCGAGAGCGCGGGCGGGATGGCGATTCTCAGGGGGCGAGCACCTCGAGCGTGGTCACGTAGTTGGCGCGGCGGGCGGGTGCGGCACCCGGGGCCGCGGGTCCGGCCTGTGGTCCGCCCGGGCCGCCCGGGCCCATGCCCTGCGGCGCGGTGGTGACGTTCAGCCAGTACATGCCCGGCTCGGGCCAGGTGATCTGGACCTTGCCCTCGGCGTCGGTCTTGAGATCCATCTGGTTTAGCTTGTCGCGATAGCGGATACCGCCGGGGATCACGGTGACCGCCTGGTTGCCGAAGGGCTTGCCGTCCAGCAGGAACTGGAAGGTCGCGGTCTCGCCGGCCACCAGATCGTTGGGATGCGTGACGGGCACCAGCTCGATGCCCTTGCCGGCGGGCTTGAATACGGTGGTGGTCGGCGCGCCGGAGGTGATGAACACCTCGTTGCGAGTCAGATTCTCGCTGGTGCGCACTTCGGTAGCGCCGGCTGGGATGGCGCTGGCGAGCGTGGCAGTGGTGGTGCCGCGCGGCAGCATCTTGCGCTCGCCGTTCAGCATGTAGCTGCCGAACACGCCTTCGTTGATGATCGCGACCTTATAGGTGCCCTTCTGCGTCAGATGGACGTCGAAGGTGGTGCGATAGCGACCGGTAGCCTTGTTCTCGACCGCTCCCTGGCTGCCGTCGGGCGCGATCACCACGGGATCGCCCCGCAGCGGCTGATGCTCGAAATAGAAGAGATCGTTGGAAACCGCGGCGTCGATGGTCACCCAGACATCGTCGCCCGAAACCACGGTGGCCGAGGGCAGCATCCACATGCGGTGCGCCTCGACGGCCGCGGGTGTGGCGAGCGCGATCAGCGCTGCGGCGGCGATAATGGGCGTGCGGAACTTCTTCATGGCTTTCCCCTGTTCAGCGGCGGACGGTGAGGCGCACGGCGCCGAGCTCGTTGGCTCCCTGGGCGGTGACGGTGCCGCCGCCCGGCCAGGTGAAGGGCAGGCGCAGCAGTTCGCGGCCGCCGACTTCGCGTGCGGCCTCCACGACCAGCGTATATTTGCCGCCGCTGAGCTGGGGCATCGCGCCCTGACCTGCGGTGAAGCTGATCTTGTGCGTGCCGGGCGCGCGGGTGGCGCCGGTCACGCCGTCGGCCGGGAAGGACATGGAGCGGCCGGAAGCGCGCCACCATTGGCGCACGTCGCGCAGCCATTTGGTGCCCTCGTTGGCCTTCATGTCATGGTCGTACCAGACCGCCAGCGTGCGGGGCGCCGCGCCCTCCTTCTCCAGCCAGATCGCCACATAGGGGCGGTGATACTCCGCCACGTTGAGCCGCGGGATGGTGACGGTCAGGTCCAGCGTCTGCGCGGCGGCGGGCGTGGCGCCGACCGCAGTCGCGCCCAGCGCAGTGAGGGTCAGGCCGGTCAGGCGGATCTGCATGGGACAGGGGTCTCCCTAGTGGATCAGGAAAATCGCGATGAGGGCGGGAATGACGAGGCCGGCGCCGACGAGCGGCCAGGTGCTCTTGCGATGGCGCGCATGCATCTGGAGCAGGACGAGCCCGGTCAGCGAGAAGATGATGCAGGCGAGCACGAAGATGTCGATGAACCATTTCCACGCAGTGCCGGCGTTGCGGCCCTTGTGGAGGTCGTTGAGATAGGCGATCCAGCCGCGGCTGGTGCTCTCGCTGGTCACTTCGCCGCTCGCGCGGTCGATCGCGACCCAGCCGTCGCCGCCTGGACGCGGCTGCGCGAGATAGATTTCGTCGGCGGACCATTCGGCCTCGCCCTTGCCCGAGAAGGGCAGGTTGGCGGCAACCCAGCGCGCCACTTGCGGCGGCAGCGGCTTCTTCGCGTCCGGTGCGTCGTTCGGTGCAATCTCGCGCAGCAGCTCGGGCGGAAGCTGGACCCTGGCTTCGCGCACCTGTGGCGCGGCCTCGATGTCCGCGGCATGGTTGAGCGTGAAGCCGGTGATCGCGAAGAGAAGCAGCCCGATCAGGCTGATCGCCGAGCTCATCCAGTGCCACATATGCAGCTGCTTCAGCCAGAAGCTCTTCCGGCTGCGCTTGATCTTGGCCGGGGTTGCGGCGGGTGCGTGCATGTTGGGAGCGAGATTCCAGCTGATTCGGTCGCGCGATAACGCGAACGATTCGCAATTGCAACGCGAGAGCCTCAAATCGCGCCGTCATTCGCCTTCGAATGACGGCCGCCTTTGCCTCTCTTATCGGCCCAGCAGCACCCGCGCCTGGCCGGCGATCTGCGCCAGCATCGCAGCATTGGGCACCGCGGCCTGGCGGGCGCGGCCGACGAGCGCGGCGAACTGGCCCACGCGCGTGCGGTTCGTCTCCAGCCAGGCGTCGACCGCCGCCTGCGGATCCTTGCCCTCGCTGCGCGCGAGGAATTCGAGCCGCAACTGCTGGAAGTCGCGCGCGAGGCCCGCGATCAGCAGCCGCTCCCACGGATCGCCCGTGGTGATGCGTGCCGCGGTCGACTGCGCCCAGTCTAGCCCGAGCGCCTGGCCCAGATGCGTGAAGGCACGGGTGAGCACGGTCTCATCGATGCCCTTGCGGACGCCCAGCTCGGCAAGGCCGACCGCGCCATCCATCTCGAACAGCCACACGACCCTGGCCACCAGCTCGGCAGGAGCACCGGCAGCCTCCAGCTGCGCGGAAATGCGCGCGCTGTGCGTCTTCACTTCGTCGAGCAGCAGCGCATCGGTCTGGCGACCGAGCGCATCGATGCCCGGCTTGAGCCGCTCGATCACCTCGGCAGGACTCGCGCCGGGCCGGCAGACGCGGAGCAGGTCGGCGATCTGGCCGCGCACCGCGACTGCCATTTCGTCGAGCAGGGCAAGGCGTGCGCCTTCGCCGATTGCGGCGCTCTCCACTTCGGCCCAGGTCTGGCGCAGCCCGAACAGCCGCTCGGCGACGACGAACATCGCCGCGATGTCGCCCATCGCGGCGCCTTCCTCCTCGGCGAGCTCGAAGGGATGGAGCACGCCCAACCGGTTGACGATGCGGTTGGCGAGCTTGGTAGCGACGATCTCGCCGCGCAGCCGGTGCGCCTCTATCGCGTCGCCGAAGCGCGCCTGCATCGCTTCGGGGAAGGCGTGGAGCAGGTCGTCGCGCAGCTCGGGGTCCTGGCCGAGCCCGCGATCCTCGATCGCGTCCTGCAGCGCGAGCTTGGTCGAGGCGAGCAGAACGGCCAGCTCGGGCCGGGTGAGGCCGCGGCCATCCTGCGCGCGCCGCAGCAGCTCCTCGTTGGTGCCGAGCCCTTCCACTGCACGGTCCAGCCGTCCGTCGGATTCGAGCATTTCGATCACGCGGACATAGCTGGGCAGCGAGACCACGCCGTCGTGCTGCATGAACGAGAGCGCGAGCGTCTGCAGGCGATTGTCCTCGAGCACCAGGTGCGCGACATCGTCGGTCATCTCGGCCAGCAGCGCGTTGCGATCCTCGAAGCCGAGCCGCCCCTCGGTCACTTCGCGGTTGAGCGCGATCTTGATGTTGACTTCATTGTCCGAGCAGTCGACGCCCGCGGAATTGTCGATGAAGTCGGTGTTGATCCGCCCGCCCTGCGCTGCGAAGGCGATGCGTGCGGCCTGGGTGACGCCCAGATTCGCGCCCTCGCCGATCACCTTTGCGCGGACCTGCTCGGCGTTGACGCGCAGCCGGTCGTTGGCGGGATCGCCCACCTCGCCATGGCTCTCGGAGGCCGCCTTCACATAGGTGCCGATGCCGCCGAACCACAGCAGCTCGACCGGAGCCTTGAGGATCGCGCTGATCAGCCCGGTTGGATCGATCTCGCTCGCGGCGATGCCGAGCAGCGCCTGCACCTCGGGAGTGAGCGGGATCGATTTCTCGGTGCGCGCGAACACGCCGCCGCCCTGCGAGATCAGGCCGGGATCATAGTCCGCCCAGCTCGACCGCGGCAGCGCGAACATGCGCTGGCGCTCCGCCCAGCTTTTGGCGGGATCGGGGTCGGGATCGAGGAAGATGTGGCGGTGGTCGAAGGCGGCGACGAGCTTGATCGCCCTGGAAAGCAGCATGCCGTTGCCGAATACGTCGCCCGACATGTCGCCGCAGCCCGCGACGCGCACAGGCTCGCTCTGCACGTCGACGCCCATCTCCAGGAAATGGCGGCGCACCGAGATCCAGGCGCCTTTGGCCGTGATGCCCATCGCCTTGTGGTCATAGCCGTGCGAGCCGCCGGAGGCGAAGGCGTCGCCCAACCAGAAGCC
>DATLJJ010000035.1:0-11350 GCA_035538975.1 Sphingomonas sp.
AGGCGCATTCTCGTCACCGGTGCAGGGGGCACGATCGGAAGCGAGCTCGTGCGACAGCTGGCATGTCACGGCCCGGCGGAGATCGTGCTGCTCGATCACGCCGAATATAATCTCTACGCGATAGAGCTGGAGGCGCGCGAACGCTTTCCCGACGTCACCTTCCACCCCGAACTCTGCTCGGTCCGCCAGAAGCCGGCGCTTCGACAAGTGTTCGATCGCCGGCATCCGGAGATCGTCTTCCACGCGGCCGCGCTCAAGCATGTCCCCATGGTGGAAGCCAATCCGTGCGCGGGCGTGCACACCAATGTGATCGGCACGCGCAACGTGGCCGATCTGGTGTGCGAGTTCGAAGCGATCGCGATGATCCAGGTATCGACCGACAAGGCAGTCAACCCGGTCGGGCTGATGGGCGCCACCAAGCGGCTGGGCGAACTCTATTGCCAGGCGCTCGACCTGATCGGCGGATGCGACCCGGACAGCCCGCGCTTCCTCACCGTCCGCTTCGGTAACGTGCTCGGTTCGAGCGGGTCGCTGATCCCGCTCTTCCACCGGCAGATCGCCGCGGGCAAGCCGGTCACCGTCACGCATCCCGACATCGAGCGGTTCTTCATGACCATCGAAGAAGCCGTGCTTCTGATCCTCCAGAGCAGCGCGCAAGCGCTGGAGAGCGAGGCCGATCGCGGAATGATCTTCGTGCTCGACATGGGCGAGCCAGTGAAGATCGTGGAAATCGCGAAGCGCGTGATCCGCGCCGCGGGTCTCCGTCCGGGGACGGACGTGCCGATCCAGTTCATCGGCCTTCGTCCAGGCGAGAAGCTCTATGAGGAGCTCTTCGACGCATCCGAGTCCAAGATCGAAAGCTCGATCCCGGGCATATTCGAGGCCATGCCCTCGCCTATCCCGCTCGAGCTGCTGGTGGAGGGTTTTCACCAGCTCGAACGTCTGATTGCGGACGGGAACGCTGCCGAGCTCAAGCGGCTGACGCATGAAATGGTCGCGGCATCGGCCAGTTCGCGCTGGGCGGAGATCCTGCGAAGGCTGAGCGCAGAACCCCCGGAGACCGAGAGCACGTCCCTGTCGACGTCGGCCCTGCTTCCGGGAGGAGCGTCGACACCGATGATTCCGCTTAGCCGGGCGGTAGGATGATGGCCGCGCAACACGCCGAAGCCAGGCTGGCAACGAACGGCGCGGCGCCGCCGCATCTGGAGCCGATCCCCGCCCCCGCACGGTTCAGTCCGCTGGATCACCCCGGCCGGCGATGGCCGCAGCACGAGACGGACGAGATCGATGCAGTCACCGCCGTCCTAGCCAGCGGGCGGGTCAACGCGCTCGTCCACGGCGATCAAACGCGGCAGTTCGAGCGGGAGTTCGCCAGCTATTGCGGCGTTCCCCATGCGATCGCGGTATCCAACGGCACCACGGCGCTGGAGCTGGCCATGCGCGCGCTCGGCATCGGTCCTGGCGACGAAGTCATCGTTCCGGCACGCAGCTTCTTCGCAACGGCGGCGAGTGTCGTGGCGGTCGGAGCCTCGCCGGCGTTCGCCGACATCGATCCGGTGAGCCAGACAATGGACCCCGAATCGGCCCGCTCGCTGGTGAGCGATCGCACGCGCGCGATCCTGTGCGTGCATCTTGCGGGCTGGCCGTGCGATATGACCGCTCTCGATGCGCTCGCGCGCGAGGCGGGGCTCTGGCTGATCGAAGACTGTGCGCAGGCCCACGGAGCCATGTTCCGCGGCCGCAGGGTCGGCAGTTTCGGCCACGCGGCGGCATTCTCGTTCTGCACGGACAAGATCATGTCGACCGGCGGTGAAGGCGGGATGGTCCTCCTGAAGGATCACGATCACTGGGCGCGCGCCTGGGCGTTCAAAGATCATGGCAAGAACCCCGAGAAGATCTTCACCCCCGCGCCCGGCAGCGGCTTTCGGTACGTCCACGACAGTTTCGGCACCAATTGGCGGATGACCGAGATGCAGGCGGCCATCGGTCGCCGCCAGCTGGGCAAGCTGCCGCGCTGGCTCGAACAGCGGCGGCGCAATGCGGAGACACTCCTTGCCGAACTGCGCGGGGTTCAGGGCGTGGAGCCGCCCCGGATCCCGGCGCACGTGAAGCACGCCTTCTATCGCCTGTATGTCTCGATCAACGCGGACGTGCTGCGCGGTGGCAGCGCGACTTCGCTGATCGACAGGCTGGTCCAGATGGGGATGCCCGTGGGCAGCGGTTCCTGTGCGGATATGTCGAAGGAGGCTGCGTTCGAAGGCCTCGAGCCGCGCCGCGCGCAGGGCTTGCGAATGGCGACGGAGATCGGCCGCAGAACGATCGCCTTCCCCGTCGATCACCTGCTCGACGAGAGCGACATGCGGCGGATGGCGAACTGTCTCGTCATTGCGCTCGCCGAACAGGCTGCCAACCCCGAGGAGCTCGCATAGTGGTTTCCGACGCCCGGCTTCCGAGCTTTGTGATCATCGGCGCGGTCAAGGCCGCGACGACGTGGATCCACAACCAGCTCCAGCACAATCCCGGTGTTTTCCTTCCCGGTCCGGAGCCGCATTTCTTCAGCCAGCATCATCACCGCGGGATCGACCATTACCGGCGGCTGTTCAGCGCGGCGCCCGGGGGCCAGCTGCTCGGCGAGAAGTCCGCGGACTATTTTGCGCACGCCGCCGTGCCCGCGCGGCTGGCCCAGGTTCTGCCGCACGCCAGGCTGGTGCTGCAGCTCCGCAACCCCGTCGATCGCGCCTATTCTGACTACAAGATGCTGTATCGGCGCGGAACGGTCAGCGGGCCGCCGGAGAGCTATCTGCATACCGACGCGGGACGCCATCAGCGCTTCCTCCGCGACGGGCTCTATGCGGAACATCTCGCGCGCTGGCTCGAACATTTCGATCGTGAGCAGATCCATGTTCTGCTGTTCGAGGACGTGAAGGCGCAGCCTGCCAACGTCGTCGCCGAAGTCTGCAAGCACATCGGCGCGCCCTATCACTTCTCGCAAGAAGTAGGGACCGCACCGCGCAACGACAGCAGCGCGCAGTTTCTTCCGCTCGCGGTCCGCAAGGCTTTGGCGCCTCTCAAGGAAGCGGCGCGGCCGCTGCGCGGCAAGCCGGCTTTCGAGGGCGTTCGGCGCGTATTCGCACGCGAGATCCAGTACCCCCCGTTGGGAGAGGCCACGCGGCAGCGGATGGCGGAATATTATGCCGCCGATATCGGGCGGCTCGAAGAGATGATCGGACGCGATCTATCGCACTGGCGCGAGAGCCAAAGAGCCGCCGCCTGACCCGGTTTTCCGTGTCTCTCCAAAGGGAAGTCGCCTTCGCCCGTTTTCGCCTGCCACGATCCGGAATTGCCAAACCGGAATCGGGTGCGAACGCATAGAGTTCCCCCAATTCTTGAGGGAGTGACGCAGATGCGAACCGCGTTGATCCAGGCAACGGCGCTGATCCTCATGACGACGACGGCGTGCTCGAGCGGCCTGTCGAACCTCGACAGCCTGCCGCCCGCGCCGGCTACGGCCTATCGTCTGGGTGCCGGCGACGAGGTGCGCGTGCTCATCCCCGGCCTGGTGGCCGCCGACGCGACCAACGCGACCTATGTCATCAACGATCGCGGCCAGTTGTCGCTACCCTTGCTGGGCGACGTCGACGCGGGCGGACAAACGGTTCCCGAGCTCCAGAAGAACATCGCGTCGCAATTGTCGCGGCGCCAGCTGCTCAACGCGCCCACCGTCAGCGTCCAGCCGGTGCGCCTGCGATCCGTCTACGTCCTCGGAGAGGTCAAGTCGCCCGGCGAGTATCAGTATCGCCCCGGCATGTCGGTGCTCGCGGCGATATCGGCGGCCGGCGGCTACACCTTCCGGGCCGAACAGCAGGCGGTAGAGATCACGCGAACCGTGAATGGCCGGCAGGTGGTGGGCAAGGCGGCCGCCGCCGACATGATCCAGCCGGGCGATACGGTCCGGGTGCATGAGAAGTGGTTTTGAGCCCGCTCGACATGCGTGGATGGTCGATCATCCTGATGCTCTCCGGCGTAGCCCCCGGGTCCGTGGCGCTCGCGCAGGAAATCCCCGAAGCGACGCCGGTGCTGGATCTCCCTCCCGACGTGTTCCAGCCGACCGAGCTGCCCTTCGGCGGGGGCGAGCTCGAGATTGGGGGGACGGGGCGCGTCGAATATGATGACAACATCTATGCGAAGGCGTTCGACGAGGTCGGGGACACCAAGTTCATCCTGCGGCCCTATGTCGCGCTGAAATACACCCGGTCGACGCTCGACGTTTCGCTCAAGGCCGAGGGCAATTTCCGGAAATACGTCAACCACGACACCGAGAGCGCGAGCGGCGGCCAGCTGCGAACCCGGCTCGCATTTTCGCCGTCCGCTGCCGACCAGATCGTCCTGCTCAGCGGATGGCTGCGCGGCATCGAGGACCGGGGCGAGCCCGAGGGACGGACCGCGCCGTCGCTCGGCCCCCGCAAGTTCGACCTCGCCGACGCCGACCTGTCCTACAGCCACGAGGGCGCACGCCTGGGCGTCACGCTGCGCGGCACCGCCGCGGTCTACCGCTACACCGATCCGATCGACCGGAATCGGGACCTTCGAAGCTACGGGCTGATCGCCCGCGGCAAGTACCGCGTGACCCCGCAGATCGACGGATTCGTGGAAGGCTTCGTGAACAAGCGCGATTTCGCACCGACGGTAGGTGAGAACGGCCTCGATCGCGACTCCAACACCTATGGCGTGCGCGTCGGCGCCGCCATCGATCCCGGCGGCCCGATAAGCGGCGAAATCGCGGCCGGCATCTATCACTTCGATCCCGTCGACTCGCGCCTCGATGCGCGGACAGGACCGTCCGTCCAGGCGAGCGTCATCTATCGGCCGGCGCCGCGTACCGCCTTCACGCTCGACGCGTTCATGGGCAATGTCGCGACCTATCAGGCGGGCGCCCGCTCGCGTGAGGACACGCGTGTTCGCCTTGGGCTTCAGCAGGAGATCCGGCACAACCTTCGCGCGCAGGCGGGGCTGATCTACCGCCGCAGCCGTTTCTTCGGATCGGGCGAGGCGCAGAATATCTATGGCGCCACCGCGGAGCTCGAATATCTCGTCAACCGGCGCCTGATCCTGGCCGGCGATGTCCGCTACACCCGGCGTGACAGCACCGATCCGCTGAGCGAATTCTCGCGCTTTCGCGGCGCGATCACGCTGAAGTTCCACTATTGAGATACGATCGCGCCTCGGCTGCGCTGGCAGGCGAACAGGCCGAGGCCAGCAGGCACATCGCCGGCGACTCTCCGGCGGTGGGAAATATCGCGCAGCCGGCGACTCCGGCCAAGACCGCCCCCCATATCGCGTTCGTCCTCCAGGGGCTTGGCGCGGGGGGCTCGGAGCACATCGTCAGCCTGTTGTGCAACCACTTCGCGACGCTCGGCTGGACGGTCTCGCTGCTTGCATTCGAGCACCGGGAGACCGTGCCCTACTATGCGCATCATCCGGCGGTCCGCATCCTTCCGCTGGGGCTGAAATCCGCGCCTCGCAGCCCGCTGGCCGCGGTCGGCGCCGTGCTCGCGAGGAGGAACAGCCTGCGCCGTGCCTTCCGGCTGCTCCGTCCGGATCTGGTGGTCAGCTTCCTCACGCGGACGAACATTCTTTCCCTGCTCGCGGGCGCGGGTCTGGACATCCCGATCATCATCTCCGAGCGCAACAATCCGGCGCTGCAGAAAGCGGGTGCCGTCTGGGGGGCGCTGCGGCGCTGGAGCTATCCGCGCGCGGCCGGCTTCGTCACCATGACCAGCGGGGCGATGCGATTCTTCGGAAATGCGGTGCCGCCGAGAACATGGGTCATCCCCAATCCGGCGACCGCGCCCGTGATCGCTGCCCGTCATTCGGACGGACGGACGATCTCCGCCGTCGGCAGGTTCGTGCCGCAAAAGGGTTTCGACCTGCTGCTCGACGCATTTGCGAAGGCGGCGACGGCGATCCCCGAATGGAGGCTGGTGCTCTGGGGCGAAGGTCCCGAACGGGCAGCGCTCGAGACGCAATGCCGGAAGCTCGGCCTGACCAGACGAGTCGACATGCCCGGCGTAACCGCACGTCCGGGCGCGTGGATAGAGCACACCGACCTGTTCGTCCTTTCATCCCGTTATGAGGGCTGGGGGCTGGTCGTCGGAGAGGCGATGGCGGCCGGCCTGCCCGTAATCTCCTTCGATTGCGAATGGGGCCCGGCCGAGATGATCGAGAGCGGCCGCAGCGGCATCCTGGTCCCGAACGGCGACGTCGATGCGATGGCCGCCGCGCTGGTCGACCTGTGCCGTAACGAAGGCGCACGCGCGGCGCTCGGGCAGGCGGCCGTCGAGCGCATGCGTCACTTCGAGCCGGACAGAGTCATCGCGGAGTGGGAAGCAGCGATCGGCGAGATGCTGCCGACGCGATGCGAAAGGGCTGAGCAATGATCGCCATGTCTGCGCGAGGTCTCGTGCGAGCAGCCAGACGGCGGTGGCGCGACGAGCCGCGCCTGTCCCGGGCCGCCGAGGATGCGGACGCCTTTCTCATTTCCTACCCCAAGAGCGGGCGGACCTGGCTGCGATACCTGCTGTCGCGCTATTTTGCCGAGCTGGCGGAGCTGGGCTTCCAGCCGGACCTGCAGACGATGTTTCAGGTGCTGCCGAACTTCGATCTGGATCCCGTGCGCGGAATAGGCGCGTTCGCAGGAGCAGACCGGCAAAGCCGCATGCCGCGGGTCTTCGTCAGTCACCTGACGTACAAGAAGAACCTCTTTCGCGATCGCCCGGTCATTTTCCTCGTCCGCGATCCGCGCGACGTCATCGTCTCGGCCTATTTCCACGCCACGCGACACAAGCGGGTATTCTCCGGCAATATCGGCACCTTCCTCGAGGATCCGACCTATGGCCTGCCGGCCCTCACCCGATTCCTGAACAGCTGGGCCAAGGGGATCGAGGGCCGCGAAGCCATCGTGATCAGCTACGAACGGATGCTGGGCGATCCCGCGGCCGCGGTCACCGCCGTCCTGAACTTCCTCGGCTCCGAGGTGCGGGAGGACGCGATGACGCGAGCCATCAAGGCCGCGCAGTTCGATCAGATGCGCGCCAAGGAGCGCGATCAGGGAATTCCCGGGCACGACTATGACCGAAGCGACACGCTCAGCCTGCGGATGCGCAGCGGCAAGTCGGGCGGATTCGGCGAGTGGCTCAGCGTCGGTCAATCGGCCTGGATCGTCGAGCAGTGCCGGCAGCGCCTGTCGCCGGCAGCGCGCGCCCTTCTCGTGCCCACCGGCCTCAATCTCGGTCAGGACGATTACGACGCGGGCACGGACCTCTCGCCGGCCCTCCCCCTGCCCGGTCATGGCTGAGCATGCGCATCTGCCTGATCATCACCAGCTTCACGTCCGGCGGGGCGGAAATGCTCGTCGTCAACCTGGCCGAGGCATTCAGCGCACGCGGGCACGAGGTGCTGGTGCTCGCGCTGAGCGATGCGGCGCAGGTCGGCAACGACCCGGCGATGGAACGTTCGCTGGTGGAGCGGCTGGAAAGCAGCGCAGTGACCGCCTGTTCGCTCGGGCTTCGCAATCGCCGCAACATCGCCTGGGCGGCGCTCAGACTGAATCGCGTGCTGCGCGCATGGGCGCCGGCGGTAATCCACGCGCATACCGCCGCCGCCCTGCCCGCGCTGGCCGCCGCGCGCACTGGCGCTCCCATGGTTCTGACGCACCACAACAGCCGCCTCTCCTTCCCGCCCTGGGCGTATCGCGCCTTTGATCTGATGGTCGCGAGCTATGTCGCGATCAGCGATCAGTGCGAAAGGACCACGGCCACCCACGCGTCGCGGCCCATCCGGAAAATCATGAATGCCGCGAGCCCCCGCTTCCAGGCGGCGGCCGCGCGCCGGGCGCCGGCACGCGATCCCGTAATCCTCGCGGTCGGGACGATCTCGCGGCAGAAGGACTACCCCACGCTGCTTCGGGCAGCACGTCCGCTTGCGCAGTTGCTCCAGCCGAAGGGTCGCCGCCCGCGCATCCTGGTGGCAGGGGGTGGAGATGGACTGGGCGCGCTCGAAGCACTCGTGCGCGAAGAAGGCATCGAGGATCTCGTGGAGCTTCTGGGAGTCAGGAGCGACGTCCCGGCGCTGATGCGCGGCGCGGATCTCTATGCGAACTCCTCGCTGTGGGAGGGCTTTTCGGTCGCCATGATCGAGGCGCAGATGAGCGGCCTGCCGATCGTCGCCACCGACGTCGCCGGCAATTGCGAGATGGTCCTTCCCGGCCGGAACGGCGAGCTGGTGCCGCCCTCGGATCCCGACGCGATGGCCGCGGCAATGGCGGCCCTGCTGATCGACGACCAGCGTTACGCCGCGCTCTCCCGGGGCGCGCTGAATTCCGCGAAGCGCTTTTCGATCGACACCTGCGCGACCGAGCATCTCGCCTTGTACCATGACGTCTCGCCCTGCCCGGCATCCGAACGCGCCGCGACCGCCTGAGCGCGTGCCGTCGCCGGGATATTCCGGATATCATCCGGCCGGTACGTATGAGCACCCGCTCCGCGTGGCTATTGCTGGCCTGGGGCAGGGCTGGCGAAGCATGGAGCGCAGGTTGTGAAGATCGCGGTGCTCAGCGACATCCATTCGGTGAGCGCCACTCTGGGCGCCGCGCTAGACGATGCGCGCACGGAGGGTTTCGACGTGCTGCTGATCCTCGGCGACCTGCTGACCTATGGCGTGAATCCGGCCGAAACCCTCGATCTGGTGCACGAAGCCGTGGCGCGCGACGGGGCGATCCTGGTGGCCGGCAACCACGATCAGATGTATCTCGATACCAGTCAGGCCGAGCTCGCCTATCTGACCGGTCTTCCCGACTGGCTGCGTGAAACGGTGGAGTGGACCGCGGCGCGGATCTCGCCTGGTGCCCTGAAGGCATTCACGTGGCACGAACAATGGTCGACGGGGCAGCTGTTCGCTGCGCACGCCAATCCCTATGCCTTCGGCGACTGGACCTATATCGACGGTCCGGCGAGAGCAGAGGACGCAGCCCAGACGCTGGCGCACCGGGGGTATCGTTATGGCGTGTTCGGGCATTCCCATCGCGCGCGCGCGTTCGAGGACGGGGCCGCAGCAATCTTTACGATCGGATCACTCGGCCAGCCGCGCGATGACGCCGATCCGCGGATGCAATGGGCCATGATCGATCTGGATGAGGAGCAGATCGACGTGCAGCCCCGTTTCGTCCCGTTCGACCGCACAGAGCATCAGGCGGCGATACGCGCGACGACACTGTCCGGCACCACCCGGAATCAGCTGTGCCGGTTCTTCGCATGAAGGCGTTCGTCACCGGCGCCGGAGCGGTCCTCGGCCAGGGCATCATCAAATCCCTTCGGCAATCGACGCTCGCGTGCGAGATCGTAGCCGCCGATCCCAACCCCCTGTCTGCCGGATTGTACTGGGCGGATCGCTCCCATTCCCTGCCGGTGGCGAACGACCCGGCATTCGGCGAACGCGTCACCGCGCTCATCGATCGGGAACGGCCCGACGTCGTGCTGGTCGGGACCGACGTCGAGCTCGCCTGGTTCGCGCATCATCGGAGCGCGCTGGAGGATGCCTTCGATACGCAGGTGATCGTCAGCGATCCCCGGGTGATCGCGATCGCCGACGACAAGTACGAAACCTCCCGCTTCCTGGCCGGAGCCGGCCTGCACCCGCCCCGGTCGGCACCGGGCGAGGACACCGAAAGCATCGCCCGGCTCGTCGCGGAGATCGGTTTCCCACTGATCGTGAAGCCCAGAGTCGGTGCTCGCTCGGTGGGAGTCTCGATCGTCCGGAACCAGCATGAGCTCGACCGCGCGCTCGAAGGTCGTACGGGCCTGGTCGTGCAGGAATGCGTGGGCAGCGACGAACAGGAATATACGGCGAGCGTGCTGGTCTTCGACGGTGAGCCCCAGGCCTCCATCGTGATGCGGCGCGATCTTCGCGACGGAAACACCTACCGCGCCTATGTCGAGGAATATCCGGAGTTGAACGAAGCCGTTCGGCGTTTCGGAGCTGCCCTCAAGCCTCACGGCCCCGCGAATTTCCAGTTCCGCACCGATGCCGACGGAGTGCCCCGCGTCTTCGAGATCAACGCGCGCTTTTCGGGGACGACTCCGATGCGCGCGCTTGTGGGATTCAACGAGGTCGAGATGTGCATCCGCAAGCTGCTGCTCGATCAGCCCATCCAGCAGCCTGTCCCGCAATCGGCGCTCATCCTGCGTTTTCTCGAGGAGTTGTGCGTGCCCCATGCGCGCGCGGGCGCCGAACCGTGATCCAGCAGCCTCTCATGGCGGTCACCGGAAGTACCGGATTCATCGGGCGGCGCTTCGCCGCCGCCGCACGCACGCAGGGATATCGTGTCCGCCATCTGACACGGCACCCGTCTTCGATCCAGACGCCCGACGACGTTCGACCATTCGACCTGTCGCGCGACGAGGTGGATGGGGCGGCGCTCGAAGGCTGCGACATCCTGGTTCATCTTGCCGCGCATGTTCCTGCCGATCATCTCGATCCGGCGGAAGCCGAACGCTGCTGGCGGACCAATGCATTGGGCACGCTGCGGCTCGCGAGAGCAGCCGGGCGGGCGGGCGTTCGCCGTTTCATCCAGACGACGAGCGCCAACGCCTATGCGGCATGGGAGCAGACACCTGCCGAAACGGCAGCCATGTTTCCCCGCAGCCGCGGCTATTATCTCGGCTCCAAGATGCTCCAGGAAATCTACGCGCGGGAGGCATGCCGGCCGGAGCGCCTGCCGCTCGCGACGCTGCGCCTGGGCTCGGTCTATGGACCGGGGCAGCGCTCGGGCGCCGTGGTCACGCTCCTTGCGGCATTCACATCGGGTCAGCCGGTCGCGCTTCAGAACGGTGGTCGTTTCTGCGCCGATTTCGTGCACGTCGACGATGTGGTGACGGCGCTCCTGCTGGTCTGCGATGAAGCCTTTGACGAGCCCTTCAACGTCGGGAGCGGCGTCCAGACCTCGATCGCCGAGCTGGCGCAGCTGCTGGCGGCCGAGCTCGGGGCGAGCAGCACCCTGATACACCTGAGCCCGGAAGAAGTCGACGGCGATGCCGGCTTCCCGGCGCTGTGCATCGATCGGATGCGGAGTCTGGGCTATGAGCCGCGCAGCCTGAAGGTCGGGCTCGGTTCGATGGTCTCGCGCGCCGCACGTCCGTAGGCGGGCGGCTTCAGCCCGTCGGGGGTGGCGCCGGAAAGATGCTGCCGCGCACCGGCTGGATGTGGATGAGCTGACCGGCCCCGACCCGGGCGTCCCGGTCCAGATCGAGCTCGAGAATGCGTTGCATGCCCTCGATTCGGAATTCCGCCCGCATAT
>DATLJJ010000036.1:0-3861 GCA_035538975.1 Sphingomonas sp.
CGACATGCGCGTCGATGCCCTTCACCAGCGCATGCTCGAGCCGCTTGGTCACTTCCCATCCGCGCCATTCGGCGGCCTGCTTCTCGGCCACCGCATCCGTGCCGCGGTACTTCTCGGCCAGCGCAACGAGCCGCTCGCCGGCCTCGGGGTCCTTGTTGAGGATCACGTCCTCGCACGCGGTGCGCAGCTCGGGATCGATCGTGTCATAGACGTCGAGCTGGCCGGCGTTGACGATCGCCATGTCCATGCCCGCGGGGATGGCGTAGTAGAGGAACACCGAGTGCATCGCGCGGCGCACCGGCTCGTTGCCGCGGAAGCTGAAGCTCAGGTTCGAAAGCCCGCCCGAGATGTGGACATGCGGGCAGCGCTTCTTGATCTCGCGGGTCGCCTCGATGAAATCCACGGCATAGTTGTTGTGCTCCTCGATGCCCGTCGCGACTGCGAACACGTTGGGATCGAAGATGATGTCCTCGGGCGGGAAACCGATGCCGGTCAGCAGCTTGTAGGCGCGCTCGCATATCTCGATCTTCCGCGCCTGGGTGTCGGCCTGACCCACCTCGTCGAACGCCATCACCACGACGGCGGCGCCATAAGCCATGCATTTGCGCGCATGCTCGAGGAACTGTGCCTCGCCTTCCTTCATGCTGATCGAGTTGACGATCGGCTTGCCCGATACGCACTTGAGCCCCGCCTCGATCACGTCCCACTTCGAGCTGTCGATCATCACCGGCACGCGCGCGATGTCGGGCTCGGCGGCGATAAGCTTGAGGAAAGTCGTCATCGCCTCGTGCGCGTCGAGCAGGCCCTCGTCCATGTTGACGTCGATCACCTGCGCGCCGTTCTCGACCTGCTGGCGCGCGACCTCCACGGCCCTGGTGTAGTCGCCCGCCATGATCAGCTTCTTGAACGCCGCGGAGCCCGTGACGTTGGTGCGCTCGCCGACATTGACGAAGTTGGTGGAGGAGGGAGTATTGGTCATCGGATCCATCTGGTCAGCAATGGGGTCAGGCGGCCAGCGGCCGGGCGAGGACGATATCGTCGTAGAGGGTGCCGCCGACGTCGAACTTGCGCTCGGCGATCGGCTCGAAGCCGTTCTTGCGGTAAAAGGCGATCGCGCGTTGGTTGCCGGCATAGACACCAAGCAGCAGCCGCTCGCGTCCCTGCGCGGCATCGATCACCGCGCGCATCAGCGCAGCGCCGATCCCGCTGCCATGAAAGCGCGACAGTGCGTAGATGCGCTTGAGCTCTATATCGCTGTCGCGGGCGCCGGGAAGATCTGGCGCAGTCATCAGAGCGAATCCCACCGGCGCGGCGCCCGGTGTCATCTCGGCGAGCCAGGCGCGGCTGCCCTGCCGGAGATAGCGAGCATAGGCCTCGGCGCTGTTGGTCTGCGTACAGTGCTCGACGATCGCATTCCCTGCCAGCACCCCCGCAAAGGTTTCGAGGAAAGTCGCGCAGCCGACGAGCGCGAGCGCGGACTCATCGCCCGCACCGGCCTCACGCACCGTCCAGTTCGCGCCTTCCGGCATCGGCCTCACGCCGCCATCGTGAAGGGCTCAAGACCCGCCAGTCGCGTCCGCACTTCGGGCGTCGCGATCTGGCGCGGCGCCAGCCCGGCCACCGCCTTGGCGATCGCGCCGATGTGCGCCGGAGTCGATCCGCAGCAGCCGCCCAGTATGTTCACCTGCCCCGCATCGGCCCATTCCTTGACCAGCGCCGCGGTCGTCTCGGGCAGTTCGTCATAGGCGCCCAGCTCGTTGGGCAGCCCGGCGTTGGGATAGACCATGATCAGCGTGTCGCAGAGCGCAGACAGCGTCTTGACGTGCGGGCGGAGCTGCTCGGCGCCGAACGAGCAGTTGAGCCCGATCGTCACCGGCCGCGCGTGGCGCACCGCGTGCCAGAAGGCCTCGACCGTGTGGCCCGAGAGGTTGCGCCCGCTGAGGTCGGTCAGCGTCATAGAGAGCATGATCGGCAGGTCGCGCCCCAGCGCCTCGCCCGCCTCGATCGCGGCCATGATCCCGGCCTTGGCGTTCAGGGTATCGAACACCGTTTCGATCAGGATGAAGTCCACTCCGCCTTCCACCAGCGCATCGATCTGCTCGCGGTACACTTCCTTGAGGTAGTCGAAGTCGATCTCGCGATAGCCGGGATCGTTGACGTCGGGCGAGAGCGACAGGGTCTTGTTGGTCGGCCCCAGCGCGCCGGCGACGAAGCGTGGGCGGCCGTCCTTCGCTTCGAATTCGTCGGCGACGCGCCGCGCCAGCCTGGCGCTTTCGACGTTGATCTCGCGCACCAGATGCTCCGCACCGTAATCGGCCTGGCTGATCCGATTGGCCGAGAAGGTGTTGGTTTCGGCGATGTCGGCGCCCGCCTCGAAATAGGCGCGATGGATGCTCTCGGGCACGTCCGGACGCGTGAGCGCCAGAATGTCGTTGTTGCCTTTCTGGTCATGGCTGAGACCCAGGTTGCCCGCATACGCCGCGGCATCGAGCTTCCAGTTCTGGATCTCGGTCCCGAAGGCGCCGTCGGTGATCAGGATGCGCTTGGCGGCTTCCGTCAGCAGGGATTCGCGTGGTGTCATAACTATACCTCCTCCCCCTCCTGCTTGCGGGAGGGGGCCGGGGTGGGCCCCCGGCATCAACAGAATTCATCATCTGGAGGAGAGCGAGCGCCCACCCCCTAACCCCCTCCCGCACGCGGGAGGGGAAATGGTCGTCACGCCGCCACGACCTCTGCCGGCAGCTTCGGCCGCAGCCCGAGCAGATGGCAGATCGCGTAGCTCAGCTCGGCGCGGTTGAGCGTGTAGAAGTGGAACTGGCGCACGCCCCCCGCATAGAGCTTACGGCACAGCTCGGCCGCGAGCGTCGCCGCCACGAGTTGGCGAGCGGCGGGATGCTCATCGAGGCCTTCGAACAACCGGCCCATCCAGGCCGGAACATCGGTGCCACACATCGCCGACATGCGCTGGACGCTGGCATAGTTCATCACCGGCATGATGCCGGGCACGATCTCGGCGCTTATTCCCGCCTTGGCGCAATCGTCGCGGAAGCGGAAGAAGGTCTCGGGCTCGAAGAAGAACTGGGTGATCGCGCGCGTCGCGCCAGCGTCGATCTTCCGCTTGAGGTTGTCGATGTCGGCATCGGCATCAGGCGAATCCGGATGGCATTCGGGATAGGCCGCGACCGAGATCTCGAATGGATGCAGCTTGCGGAGTCCCGCCACCAGTGCTGCGGCATTCTCATAGCCACCGGGATGCGTCTGATACTTCTCGCCCGCGCGCGGGGGATCGCCGCGCAGCGCGACGATGTGCCGCACGCCCGCCGCCCAATATTCCTCCGCGACCTGATCGATCTCCTCGCGCGTCGCCTCGACGCAGGTGAGGTGCGCAGCCGCGGCGAGCGGCGTCTCGCGCGCGATACGCGCCACCGTGTTGTGCGTGCGCTCGCGCGTCGACCCGCCCGCGCCATAAGTCACGCTCACGAAGCGCGGCCCCAGCGGGGAGAGCGTCTGGATCGACTCCCACAACGTCTCTTCCATCTTCTCCGTTTTGGGAGGGAAGAATTCGAAGCTGACGTCAACGTCGCCTGCCACGTCGGCGAACAGCGGCGGCGCCAGGGGGTCCACGATACTCATGCCGCCTTCACCTTCTCCATTACTTGCCCGGCCTTGCGCCCGAGCCACAATTTCACGGTCAGTTCGCCGCCCTCGAGCGTCTCGACGAGCACGGGAGCGAGCCCCGCGCCTTCGAACCACCCCAATATCTGCTCGTCCGAGAAGCCCAGCCGCGTGTGCGCGTCGCGCGAGCGCAGCTCCTCACGGTCATGCGGCGCGAAGTCCGCGATCAGCAGCCGCCCGCCGGGC
>DATLJJ010000037.1:0-1581 GCA_035538975.1 Sphingomonas sp.
ATCTCGTTGTCTTCGGCGACGAGGATCGCCAGGCCTTTCGCCGGTGCTGTGCCGGCGGACGACGCCGGCGGTTCCGGCGCGAGATCGGGCGAGGCGACCTCAGGCGTCAGGGCGAGGCGTGCGGCAAGCGAGGCCGCGCGCAGCGGCTTCACCAGAAAGCCGGTGAACGCCGGCGACAGCTTGTCGTGGCGCGAGCTCGGCGTCAGCAGCACGAGGCGCTGCAGAGCATGCGCGCGGGCCGCCTCACCCAGACGGTCGGCAACGGCAGGACCGATCTCGCGATCGATCAGCACCGCATGCCATGAGCGTTCCGGCAGCAATGCCTCGGCGACCGCCGCATCTGCAACCATGCAGGTCTGGCCGCCCCAGCGCTCGAGCCGCCGCGCGATCAAGGATGCCTCGATGCCGGCGGCGACGAGGAGGATTGACTTGCCAGAGAGGTCGGGGCTGGGAAAAGCCGTCTGCCCGGCGTTGGCCTGCGAGGACGGCAGCGGCACCGCGACCTCGAAGGTCGAGCCCTTGCCCGGTTCGCTTTCGAGCGTGATCCGGCCGCCCATGCGCTTGACGATGCGTTCGCTGATGGAAAGCCCGAGCCCGGTGCCGCCATAGGTGCGGGCGACCCGCTCGTCGGCCTGCTCGAACTCGCGGAAGATGCGCTGCTGGGCCTCGGCTGCGATGCCGATGCCGGTGTCGCGGACCAGGAAGCTGATCTCGTTCGGCCAGATGCCTGGCTCGACGATCAGCGCAACGCCGCCGCTTGCGGTGAACTTGATGGCATTGCCTGCGAGGTTGAGCAGCACCTGGCGCAGCCGCGCGGCGTCGCCGACCACCTCCAGCGGGAGGCGCTCGTCGACATAGGCTGCGATCTCGAGGGACTTCGCCTGCGCGCGCGGCGCGAGCAGCTCGGTGATCTCCTCGACCAAACTCGAGAGCGCGAAGGGACGTTGGTCGAGGTCGAGCTTGCCGGCCTCGATCTTGGAATAGTCGAGCAGTTCCTCGATCAGCGCCATCAGGGCTTCGCCCGAGGTCTTCACCGCCCTGGCATAGGTCGCCTGCTCCGGTGTCAGATTGGTGTCGAGCAGGAGGCCGCCCATGCCGATGATGCCATTCAGGGGCGTGCGGATCTCGTGCGAGGCCATTGCGAGGAAGCGCGATTTGGCCCGGTTGGCTGCATCGGCCTGGTCGCGCGCGTCGGACAATGCGCGTTCGCTCTCGGTCCGGTCGGTGACGTCGCGCCCCACGCTCTGCAGTTCGGCGGGCTGTCCGGCATCGGCGCGGACATAGCCCTCGCGCCAGGCGATCCAGCGCGCGCCGAGCGGGGTCGCGATCTTCTGGTCGTGGATGCGCGTGCCGTTGCTCTCGCGCGCGCTGTCGCCCTGCTCCAGCACGTCGAAATCGAACCGCGTGCCGACCAACGCGCTGCGCGCCTGTCCTGCGAGTGCGCAATAGGCCTCGTTGGCAAAGGTGATGCGGCCGCTGGTATCGCGCAGCACGATGAGATCGCCCTGCTGCTCGAACAGGCTGCGCGCTCGTTCTTCCGCTTCCTTCAGCTCCCAATTGCGGTCGATCAACGCCTCATTG
>DATLJJ010000038.1:0-2308 GCA_035538975.1 Sphingomonas sp.
TCGGCTCGCGCCCTGACGGCGCTATCCTGTGAGCTCGGAAAAGGAGAGCGACATGGCCGAGCAGCGCGTGGGAATCGAATTCGCCGGCGGCGTGGCCGACGTTCGCCTCTCCCGGCCCGACAAGCTCAACGCGCTCGATCCCGCGATGTTCGCCGCGCTGATCGATGCGATCCGGCAGCTCGAGAAAACGCCCGGCCTGCGCGCCGTGGTGCTCTCGGGCGAGGGCCGGGGCTTCTGCGCGGGGCTCGATATGGCGAGCATGGCGGCGGGCGGCTCGGGTATCGACCTTGCATCGCGCACCCATGGGGTGGCCAACGACTTCCAGCAGGTCGCCTGGGGATGGCGCACGCTGCCGGTGCCGGTGATCGCCGCAGTGCACGGCTTGGCCTTCGGCGGCGGGCTGCAGATCGCGAGCGGCGCGGACGTGCGGATCGCCGCACCGGGCACGCGGCTGTCGGTGATGGAAATGAAATGGGGCATCGTTCCCGACATGGCGGGCTTCGCGCTGTGGCGCGGCAGCGTGCGCAGCGACGTACTGCGCGAGCTGGTCTACACCGCGCGCGAGTTCGATGCCGGGGAGGCGCTGTCGCTCGGCTTCGTCACGCGGATCGCCGAAGATCCGCGCGCCGAGGCGCTCGCGCTCGCCCGTGCCATCGCGGGCCGCAACCCGCACGCGATCCGCGCCGCCAAGCGACTCGCCAGCCTCGACGCCGATGCAGCGACGATCCTCGCCGCCGAAAGCGCTGAACAGGCGGCGCTGCTGCGCTCGCCCAACCAGATCGAGGCAGTGATGGCGAACCTGCAGAAGCGCCCGCCGGTCTTCACCGATTGAGGCGCGTCAGCGATTGTCGCGAGTCACGCCGACGATGACGAGACGCCGCTCGTGCCCGTCGCGGCCCGGCCATAGAATCGACTCGCCCGCGCGCATGCCGATTAGTCCCGCGCCGACCGGGGTCAGGATCGAGATCCGACCCGCGGAGATATCCGCATCGTGCGGGTAGACCAGCTCGACGCTGTGCTCCCTGCCGCTGCCCTCGTCGACGAATTCGACTCGCGAGCCCATCGTCACGACCTCGGGCGGGATCGTTTCCGCGCTGTGCAGGGTCGCGCGCTCGATCTCGTCGAGCAGCAACGCGCTCACGTCGGGCGAGCGGTCCTCGGCGCCCAGCGCAAGGTTCGCCAGCTTCTCGGCTTCGGTGTCGATCATGTCGATCGGGGGCCGCGGCGTGGCGGCTGTGGTCGGCTTCATCTCAGTGCTCCTCGAACAGGCAATCGCTCCCTTCTGCGGGAGCGGCGGGATTGGTCCTGCCCCGAGCTCTTCGGGACATGCCTGGGAGAGCCCGGGGCTAGATGCCCGCGAGGAGTTGGCCTGCGTGGAACCGGCGTCGCAGATGACGATGGCGAAGCTGCATCGGGGGATGATGTCGCTCGCGGACGGATGTGTCAACGCGCGCCGACCGGCGTTTCAATGTCCCCGACAGGCCATCGCCTCGAGGATCTCCTCGACGCGCGCCGGGTCACCCGCGGCGATGACTTCGCCGTTACTGCCGGCATGCAGCGGATCGCCCTGCCAGTCGCACATCCGGCCGCCCGCGCCCTCGACCACCGGTACCAGCGCGGCGAAATCATGGAGCTTGAGCCCGGCCTCGACCACCACGTCGAGCCAGCCGCTCGCGACACAGGCATAGTTGTAGCAGTCGCCGCCGAGCACCGTGCTCGCCACCTGCGCGTCGAGATGCTCGAAGGCGTGGAGCTGGGCGTCGTCGAACAGCGCCGGCGAGGTGGTGCCGAGCACCGCCTGGCCGAGCTCGCGGCAGCGGCGCGTCTGCGCGGGCTTGCCGTTGAACAGCGTCTGGCGTCCCATGACGCCCAGCCAACGCTCGCCGAGGATCGGCTGGTCGATGATGCCGAGCAGTGGCCAGCCGTCCTCGACCAGCGCGATCAGCGTTCCGAAGATCGGGCGGCCGGCGATGAAGGCGCGCGTACCGTCGATCGGGTCAAGCACCCAGGTCCGTCCGCTAGTCCCCTCGCGCGTGCCGAATTCCTCGCCAACGATCGCGTCCATCGGCCGCTCGGCGATGAGCAGCCGGCGCATCGCTTCCTCGGCCTCGCGATCGGCGAGGGTGACGGGGGAAAGGTCGGCCTTTGCCTCCATCCCATGCTCGGAGCGAAAACGGGGGCGGATCGCGGCGCCGGCGGCATCGGCGAGTCGCTCCGCAAGGGCGATATCGGTCTCGGAAACGGCCATGCGCCGGCCCTAGCCTTCCGATTATGACTCGCCAAGGTCACAATCCGCTGCCACTTCGTG
>DATLJJ010000039.1:0-2294 GCA_035538975.1 Sphingomonas sp.
CAAAGGGCACCTTCCCCTGCCTCGAAACCTGGTCGACCTTCGCCTCAAAGCTCAGCTCGTCCCAATCCGGGCTCGGTGCTCCCATCGTGCCGATCGGGCTCGTCTCGGTCATGCCCCAGGCGTGGTTGACGCGAATGCCCATCTTCATCAGCCGTTCGATCATCGCGCGCGGAGCTGCCGAGCCACCGATGGTGACGATCTTCAGGTGCTTCGGCGCAGCACCCGTCGCGTCCATGTGCTGGAACATGCCGAACCAGACGGTGGGCACGCCGGCGGAATGCGTCACCTTCTCGCGGTTCATCAGCTCGCACAGCAGCTGAGGTTCGTTGACGGCCGAGAAGACGAACTTCACGCCGACCGCTGCGCCCGCCCAAGGCAGGCCCCAACCCACGGCATGAAACATCGGAACGATCGGCATCGCGACCGACTGGGTTGAGAGGTCGAACTCCGCCGGCTGGAGTTCGGTGATCGCGTGGATCACCGTCGAGCGGTGCGTGTAGAGCACGCCCTTGGGATTGCCGGTGGTGCCGCTGGTGTAGCAGAGCATGCACGGCTCGCGCTCGCTGCCCTCCACCCAGGCATAGTCGCCGCTCTCGGGCTTCAACAGCGCATCGAACGCCCCGTCATCGAAACAGACATAGTGCTCGATCGTCTTCCACTGCGGCTTCATCTTCTCGACGATCGGCGCGAAGACGCGATCGTAGAGCAGCACCCGATCTTCCGCATGGTTCGCGATGAAGGCGAGCTGGTCGTCGAACAGCCGCGGGTTGATCGTGTGAATGACCCCGCCCATCCCCGCGACCCCGTACCAGGCGACGAGGTGCCGGGCGTGGTTCATCGCCAGCGTCGCGACGCGGTCGCCCGGCTTGATGCCCAGCCGTTCCAGCGCCTGCGCGAGCCGCCGCGCGTCCTGCGCGACTTCGGCCCAGTTCGTGCGCGTCTCGCTGCCGTCGGCCCAACGCGAGACGATCTCGCGGCCGCCATGCTCGCGCGCGGCATGATCGAGCAGGCGCGTTACGCGCAGCTCGAAATCCTGCATCCCACCCAGCATCCTCTCTCTCCGCTCTACGGCTCTACGGCTCTACGGCTCTACGGCTTTACGGCTTTACGGCTTTACGCAAACGTAAGCCGGGAGAGGCAGGTGAGTCGAGGGCTGAAGATCAGGCGGCCGCGGCGAGCATTGCCTGCTGGGTGGCGAACTCGGCCGAGCGCACGCCCGGCACTGCCGCGATCCGTGCCACCAGCTCTTCGTCCAGCCGAAAATTACGACCGAGCACCACTTCGGCGCGCCCCTGCGGCATGAGCGGCAGCCAGAGACGCACCGTGCCGCGTCCGCCGCGCGTGTCCCCGATCATCCCGGCGAGCAAAGGCAGCGCCGCGGCATCGTCTATCCTCAGGTCGAGCTGGAGCCGCGCAGTATCGGCGAGACCCTCCAGCGGCTGGACACGCTTCACGCTCACGCGGGGTGTATCCTCGCCCGCACGCTTGTCGAGCTCGACAGTGAGCACCGCGCAGCCGCCCGCCTTGGCCGCCTCTTCCAGATCCTTCGACGCGAACTCGTCGAAGCAGGTGGAGAGCACCTGTCCAGTCTGGTCCGAGATCGACGCCATCAGATAGCGGTTGCCGCGCGCCGAGGTCCGCCAGCGGGCATCCTCGATCAGCGCCGCGATGGTCGTGCCGACGCGAGCGCCTTCGGGGATCGACATATCGGCGAGGCTCGCGATCGAGCGCGCGCCCTGCGATCGGGCGACCTGCGCGTATCGGTCGAGCGGGTGGGAGGAGAAATAATAGCCGAAGGCGTCCTTCTCGGCAGCGATCTTGTCGGCGAGCGACCAGTTGGCGTCCCGCGGCAGCGTCACTGCGCCGCCGCTCGGCTCGGCGTCGCCGAAGAGACCTCCCTGCCCGGTCGCCCGGCTCTCATGCGTGCGCTGCGCCACTGCCAGGATCGTCTCCGCCGCAGCATGGACGCCGGCGCGGTTGGCCTCGATCCCGTCGAAAGCGCCGGCGGCGGCCAGCGTCTCGAGCTGGCGCTTGTTGAGCAGCCGCGGATCGACGCGTTTGGCGAAATCGTCGAGCGACTTGAACCGGCCCTTGGCCTCGCGCTCCTCGACGAGCAACTCCATTGCGCGCTCGCCCACACCCTTGAGCGCGCCGAGCGCATAGCGCACCGCCAGCCCCTCGCCTGCCTTCTCGACATGAAAGTCGGCAAGGCTCGCGTTGATGTCCGGTGGCAGACACGCGATTTCGAGCCGGCGCATGTCGTCGGCGAAGATCGCGAGCTTGTCGGTCTGATG
>DATLJJ010000040.1:0-3885 GCA_035538975.1 Sphingomonas sp.
TCGGCAGGAACACCGCCGAGAGCACCAGCGCGATGCCGACCAGCGCCATCTGGATCTGGTCCATCGAGCGGATCGTCGCCTCGCGCGGGCCGAGCTCGGGGTCCTCCTCCATCAGGCGCTCGACGTTCTCGACCACCACGATCGCGTCGTCGACAAGCATGCCGATCGCGAGCACCAGCCCGAACAGCGTCAGCGTGTTGATCGAGAAGCCGAGCGCATAGAAGACCGCGAAGGTACCCAGCAGCACCACCGGCACCGCGATGAACGGGATCAGCGTCGCGCGCACGCTCTGCAGGAAGATGAACATCACGATCACCACGAGGATGATCGCTTCCACCAGCGTCTTCACCACTTCCTCGATCGAGAGCTTGATGAAGGCAGTCGTGTCGTTGGCATAGGCGTATTTGAAGCCCGCCGGGAAGCCTCGCGCGATGTCCTCTACCTTCGCCTTGACCAGCTCGGCGGTCTCGAGCGCGTCGGCGCCGGGGGCGAGGCTGATCGCGATGCCGGCGCCGGGATGGCCGTTGACGCGGCTGACGGCATTGTAGCTTTCCGCGCCCAGCTCGACCCGCGCCACGTCGCTCAGCAGCACGTTCGCGCCGCTGGTCTCGGTCTTGAGGATGATCTGCCGGAACTGCTCGGGCGTCTGGAGGCGCGACTGGGCGGTCACGGTCGCGTTGAGCATCTGCGTGGGTGGCTGGGGCTGGCCGCCGATCTCGCCGGCGGCGACTTCGGTGTTCTGCGCCTGGATCGCGCTGATCACGTCGCTCGGCATCAGCGAATAGCTCGCCAGCCGATCGGGGTTCAGCCAGATGCGCATGGCATAGGGAGCGCCGAACACATTGGTGTCGCCCACGCCGGGGACGCGCGCGAGCGGGTCCTGCAGGTTCGACGCCAGCCAGTCCGACACGTCCTGGTTCATGCGCTTGTCGGTCTCGTCATAGACGCCGACGATCATCAGGAAGTCGGGGTTCGACTTGGTGACGCGCAGGCCCTGCTGCTGCACCTGCTGCGGCAGTCGCGACAGTGCCTGCTGCACCTGATTCTGCACCTGCACCTGCGCGATGTCCGGATCGGTGCCCTTCTCGAACGTCGCCGAGATGTTCACCTGGCCGCGCGAAGTGGAGGAGGAGCTGAAGTAGATCAGCCCGTCGATGCCGGTGAGCTGCTGCTCGATCACCTGCGTGACCGAGTTCTGCACCGTTTCCGCCGATGCGCCGGGATAGGAGGCGCGGACGTTGACCTGCGGCGGGGCGACGTCGGGATATTGCGCGATGGGCAGCGACATGATCGCGCCCACCCCCATCAGCATCACGATGATCGCGATCACCCAGGCGAAGATCGGGCGATCGATGAAGATACGAGACATGCCGGATCAGCCGCCCTTCTTCGCCGCGCCGCTTTGCGCTCCCTGGCCGCCCTTGGGCGCCACGACGCGCTGCGGGGCGGTATAGGGGACGGGGCGGATCTCGGCGTCGGGCCGCAGATTGGCGGTGCCCTGGACGATCACCTTGTCGCCGGCAGCGAGACCCTGCGTCACCACCCAGTTGGCACCCAGCGTGCGCTCGGCGACGACGGTGCGCGCCACCGCGCGATTGCCCGGCCCGACCACGAAGACCGTGGCGTTGCCGCGCGGATCGCGCGAGACGCCGGCCTGGGGCACAAGGATTGCCTGGGTGTTGATCGCCTGGTCGAAGATCGCACGGGCGAACATGCCGGGCAGCAGCAATCCCTCCGGATTGGGGAAGCGCGCGCGCAGCGTGACGGTGCCGGTGTTGGCGTTGACCATCACTTCGGCGAACTCGACGGTGCCGGCATGGCCATAGTCGCTGCCGTCCTCGAGCTTGAGGTGCACCTGCGCGCTCGCCGGCGCGAGCCCGCCCCTGGCCATCGCCTTGCGAAGCGCGAGCATCTCGGCGCTCGATTGCTGGATGTCGACGAAGATCGGGTCGAGCCGCTGGATCACCGCGAGCGGATCGGCCTGGTTGCCGGTGACCAGCGCGCCTTCGGTGACGAGCGAACGGCCGATGCGGCCGGTGATCGGGGCAGGGACGCGCGTGAAGCGCAGGTTGATCTGGGCGCTGCGCAGCTGCGCGCTGTTCTGGGCGACCGAGGCCTGAGCCTGACGCGCCTGCGCGGCAGCGTCGGTATAGTCCTGCTTGCTCACTGCCTCCATCTCGGCGAGCGGGCGATAGCGCTCGGCGCGGACGCGCGCAGCCTCGGCACTGGCGCGCGCGCTCTGGAGGTTGGCCGAAGCCTGGGCGGCCTGCGCCTGATAGACGCTGGGATCGATCTGGTAGAGCGTCTGTCCGGCGCGGACGATCGAGCCTTCGCGGAAGAGACGCTTCTGGACGATGCCCGCCACCTGCGGCCGGACTTCGGAAGTCTGGAAGGCCGTCACGCGGCCGGCGAGCTCGGCGGTCATCGGCACGTCGGCCGCCTGCACCACCACATAGCCCACCTGCGCCGGCCCGCCGGGCCCGCGCCCCTTCTTCTCGGCCTGGCCTCCGCCGGAGCAGGAGGCGAGGAGCATCGCAGTGACGACTGCCGTCGCGGCAATGGCGGTGCGCGTCCGGCGCGGGAAGGTCGGAGGATTGGCTCTCAATTCGTAGATCCGCTCTGCGCGCCCGCCGGGGAGCGGACGCAATTCAGTCCGAAACCCAGCCATAGGGCCGGGGTTGCGCGGCTTCTATCGAAGAAATGTATCAGAATATGTCAGGCAAACGAAAGGCCGCCTCCCCGGGGGAAGACGGCCTCTCCATTGCCCAACCGCTGCGGCGAGCGGTGTGCTACCTGATGCCCTCAGGCAAGCGCTCCGACGGAGCGGATCGATGCCTGGTTGGGCGCCGCAGTCGGCGTATGACAATGAGACATTCGATCACCTCCTTCCATGTTGTTGAACTCGAATGGGAATATGGGTGTCCCGCGGGCGATTTAAAGATAGTGGCGCAAGTTTCACGAACGCCTTAGTAACCCGCCCCCAATGGCACGTATCGAAACCCCCAACCGGATCCGGGGCACCCAGGACATTTTCGGCGAGGAGCAGCGCCGCTTCGCGCGCGTGCTCGAGACCTTCGAGCATGTCCGCCGGCTCTATTGCTTCCAGAGGCTCGAGATCCCGATCTTCGAGGCGACCGGCGTCTTCGCGCGCTCGATGGGCGAGACCAGCGACGTGGTCTCCAAGGAGATGTACACCTTCGAGGATCGCGGCGGCGATTCGATCACACTCCGTCCCGAATTCACTGCGGGCATCGCGCGCGCCTATATCACCGAGGGGTGGCAGCAGTTCGCGCCGCTCAAGCTCGCGACCTCGGGCCCGGTGTTCCGGTACGAGCGGCCGCAGAAGGGCCGCTTCCGCCAGTTCCACCAGATCGACGCCGAGATCATCGGTGCGGCCGAGCCTGCCGCCGATGTCGAGCTGCTCGTGCTCGCCGACCAGCTGCTCCACGAGCTGGGCATCCATGAGGGCGTGACGCTGCAGCTGAATACGCTGGGCGATGCTGCGACGCGCGACGCATGGCGCGAGGCGCTGGTCGCGCATTTCGAGAAGCACCGGGACCAGCTGTCCGAGGACAGCCTGACACGGCTCGAGAAGAACCCGCTGCGCATTCTCGATTCGAAGGACCCGCGCGACCGCCCGATCGCCGACAGCGCGCCCGACATCGACGCGTACCTGACCGAGGAGGCCGCGGCATTCTTCAAGGCAGTGACCGACGGACTCGACGCGGCGGGGGTGAAATGGACGCGCAACAGCCGGCTGGTGCGCGGGCTCGACTATTATCGCCACACGGCCTTCGAGTTCGTGACCGACCGGCTCGGCGCGCAGGGCACTGTGCTCGCGGGCGGGCGCTATGACGGGCTGATCGGGTCGCTCGGCGGGCCGGA
>DATLJJ010000041.1:0-2316 GCA_035538975.1 Sphingomonas sp.
GCTGCGAAGATGGCGTTCATCGCGGAAGCCGTGGCGTGCATGGCGCGGGGATGGGGAATGGTTGCAAGCTTCGCCTCCTGTGATGCGGCGAGCGGCCTTGCACGACGGACGCCCAAAGGCGTTCCGTTTCGCGCGCTCAAACCAGGAAAAGGGAAGTATTCGCCGCCTTCGTTTTTTGACGCGAACTATGCGGACTGATCTGCATCAGTATGATTCAACTCGCAGCGGGCGCCGGACAGGCGTAAGGAAAAGGAATTGGCGTGCCTGGCCTGAAGCACGACGCCAACCGACAGCGACTGGAGAGCTGCCGCTCACATCCGGAGGCTGACATGGCCCACAGCAACGAACGCGAATATCTCGAGCAACGTCTGCGCACATGCCGCCAGATGGCCAACAACGCTGCCGATCCCGCCGTCAGCCTGATTCATCAGCAATTCGCGGCGGAATATGCGCGGCGGCTGGAGCATCGCCCAAAGCAGGATCGTTGATCCGCCGCCCCTATCGGCCGACACGGCTTACCTGCCGCGGCGGGTGAGCACTTCAAGATAGGCGTCGAGCACCACCTGATTGATCGCGTCCCATTCATAAGCCCGGGCCCTGGTGTGGCCGGCGGCGCCCTGGGACTTGTGGAGCGCCGGGTCGGTGATCAGCCGGGCGATCGCATCGGCATAGGCAGCGACGTCGCGCGGGGGGACGAGGAAGCCGTTTACGCCGTCCTCGATCAGGTCGACCGCACCGGTCGCCCGCGCGGCCACGACGGGAACGCCGGCGGCCATGGCCTCGAGCGTCACATTCCCGAAAGTCTCGGTCACCGAAGGATTGAACAGCACGTCCATCGAGGCCACCGCGCGTCCGAGGTCGTCGCCCTTCTGGAAGCCGGCGAAGGCAGCCTCGGGCACGCGCTCGGCGAACCAGCCGCGCGCGGGGCCGTCACCGATCACCAGCACTTTGTGCGGAACGCCGCGCTCGCGAAGTGCGGTGCAGACGTCGGCGAAGATGTCGAGCCCCTTCTCCAGCACCAGCCGGCCGAGGAAGCCGACCGCGAACTGATCGTCGGCGATGCCGAGCCCGCGGCGCCATTCGAGGCTGCGACGATCGGGGTTGAAGCGGGCATGATCGACGCCGCGTGCCCAGATGTCGATCGGCGTCGTCACGCCCCAGGAGCGCAGGATGTCTGCGGTCGAGCGGCCGGGCGTCACCACCTGGTCGACGCGGTTGTAGAAGCGCGTGAGCGCGCGGACCAGCACGGGCTCGAGGAAACCGATGTTGTAGTAGCGCGGGTAGGTCTCGAAGCGCGTGTGAAGCGAGGCGAGCGTGGCCACGCCGTTGTCGCGCGCCCAGCTGACCGCGCGGTGGCCGAGCACTTCGGGCGCGGAGACATGGACGATGTTCGGCGCGAAGGCCTTGAGATCATCCCTGATCGACGGGGGGAGCCGCCACGCGAACTTGTACTCGCCGCGCCCGCCCGGCATCGGCAGCGCGGGGACGCTGACGAGATCGCCGGTGGGCGGGAAGGCGGGGGTGTCGGTAGTCGGCGAATAGACGCGCAGCTTGACGCCCTGACGCAGCAGATGGCCAGCCAGCATGTTGAGCGCCTGGTTGGCGCCGTCGCGGACGTAATTGTAGTTGCCGCTGAACATGGCGACGCGAAGGTCGGACGCTTGCATCGCGCGGCGATAGCGGGGGCGGGGGGATGGAGCAAGTTGGGGGGATGCGCACCCTCTGGCGCCTTTGCGCGAGCCTCTCGCGAGCGGCGATGATCCGCGCTACACAGCCCTTGTCCACGATCGGGGGATCGGGCGGACAAAGGGGGACGAAATCGATGAAGCTCTGGAACTGGATGGTGCCCGCCGCGATCGTGCTGGCGCCCGCGGCAATCGCGCAGGGAACGTGGCAGCGCTATTCGGCGGCGACCGGGCTCGCGGCGGCCTTTCCCGCCGAGCCCGACCGCTTCGACAAATGGACCGATATCGCCAAGGGCAGGGTGATCCAGCTCGACCGGTTCGTGCGCAACGATGCCGGCGACATGCAGGCCTATTTCTTCCTGCAGGCAGTGATTGCCGACCAACCCTATAACGTCGATGCCAAGCTCAAGGAGGAGATCGCCCAGCGCTCCGGCGGTGACGCGGCGGTGAGCAGCGCGCTGGTGAGCCACCGCGCGCTCCGCCCCGACGAGATGGTGCTGCCCGGCATGAAGGGCGTCGAGACCGTGACGCGCTACAGCGCCTTCGGCGGAAACGGCGACCAGATCGAAGTCTCGCACAGCATGTACGTCGGCAACAAATGGCTCGCCGTGTCGGTGCGCTATTTCGAAGG
>DATLJJ010000042.1:0-1800 GCA_035538975.1 Sphingomonas sp.
TGCGGATCGGCATTGAACGATGGATGAATGTCGAAGCCGGCACGGCCGCCGCGGCAGGGCACGCCGCCGTCGGCGAGCGCAGGATTGGCGTAGGAGACATAGACCACGCGCGAGAGGTCGCCGCCGACGAGCGGCTTGAGCGCCTCGCGCAGCCTGGCGAATTTCTGCGGCAGTTCGCGCACCAGCGCATCGCGGGAATCATCGACGGTCGCCATCACGCCGGAGCGGCGGAACAGCGCGCGCTCCGTCGCGGTATCGACGATGACGTCGGCGACGAGGCCGGAGAAGTAGACGTCGTTGGCGCCGACCGACAGCAGCACGAGATCGAGCGTGCGGTCGGGCTGGCGTTTCTTTGCCGCGGCGAGCGCTTCGCGCAACTCGGCGACCTGGGCGTTCACGCTGGTGTTGCACACGCCGGTCTTGCCGGGCGCGCATTCGCGGGCGCGCTGCGAGCCCAGCAGCCCATCGCTGATGCTGGCGCCGGTGCAGGCGAGTGGCAGGAAGGTCACCGCGATGTGGGTATAGCGCAGGGCGAGCGCCAGCGCGGTGCGCGCCTGGTAGCTGTAGAGCGAGCGGTGGCAAGGCGCGTTGAACCAGAGCGCGCTGTAGCGTTGCCAGTTGGCCAGCGTATCCGGCGCCTCGCAGGCGCGGCCGCCCTTGAAGCCCTGGCGGCTCGGCCGGTAATACTGCGCGCCGGCGGTGCCGAGATAGGAGCGGAAGCAGAAGCCTTCGTCCGCCAGCGCCAGTGGCCGGTCTGGGTTGCCTTCTCCGGAGGCGATGCTGTCCCCGAGGCCGGCGATGAAGATGTCGCGGACCTGAATCTCGGTCTGGATGCGCTGGGTCGGATCGGAGCCCGAGGAGACGTCGACCGTCGCGACGGTCTGCTTGCCGTAGCGGACGCGCAGATTGATCGGCTCGGCGCAGTCGAAGGTCGATTGTTGCGGCCCGTCGCCGTCGTCGAACGACCATGCACAGGTGGCGCCGACCGGCACCGCACCCGTGAGGCGCACGGTGACCGGATGATCGATCGGTGTGATGTAGTTCTCTTTGACGTTGTCGCGGGTGCAAGGCTGGTTGACCCGGCCCTGGAGGTCGATGCAGAGGCGGTTGACCGCGTTGCGGGCCCAGCCGCGGCCTTCGCTCTGCAGCTCCAGCGATTGCTCGGCGGCGAGAATGCTGCGGTCACGCGCGTTCTCGACGTGGAGCAGGAAGTCGCGCTCCTCGCGGAACAGCCGGAAGCGGTTGCGCACCTCCCAATTGATCTGCATGGCACCGGCGTCCTGCGCGGCGGCGCGCCCGGGCGGCAAACACGTCAGAATTCCAGAAAGCAGCAGGGCGCCTGCGGAGAAAGTGCGAAGGGATACAGGGATCATGGCCCGGGTCTTCAACGGCAAAGTTGAGGCGGAAATAAGAGAGGATTGCTCCGCCGCCTGCAACCTTTGTCTGACGGGCCCAGGAAAAGGGGCCTATCGCTTGCCGGCCCGCCGCAGCGTCCGTTCGCGCTCCATCGCGGCCACTTGCTTGGGCAGGTTGGCCTGGGCGCAGGCCTCCGCCAGTCGCCGCCGCTCCTGCCAGGGGGCGACCACGTTCATCCAGAGCTCGCGCGTGCCCATGATCGAGATGGCGAGGCCGAACGGGACGACGAAATAGAGGATGCGGAACACCAGGAGCGTCGCCAGAAGCTCCTCTCGACCGAATTGGGGCAGCGCCACCAGCATGGCCGCATCGAACACGCCGATCGAGCCGGGCGCATGGCTGGCAAAGCCGATCAGGGTCGCCAGAATGAACACGACCGCAAGC
>DATLJJ010000043.1:0-4810 GCA_035538975.1 Sphingomonas sp.
TCGGTGGCGTCGGCGTGCGAGGAGCACAACGCCACGCTTGCCGGTCTGCAGGCGGAGGTCGCGCTGCGATGAGCCTCAATCTGCGCGAGATCGCCCCCGCCGTTGCCGGCGCATTCGACGCGATCAGCGCGTCGCCGGTGATCAAGTACATCAACGAGACCGCGTGGATCTTCGCGATCGTGGAGACCACGCACCTGCTGTTCCTCGCGGTGCTCGGCGGCGCGGTGCTGATCCTCGACCTGCGATTGCTCGGCGTGACGCTGACCAGCCTGCCGGCGCGCGACGTCGAACGCGCGACGCGGCCCTGGCTGATCGGCGGGATCGTCGGCACGGTGCTCACCGGCACCGGCATGGGGCTCACCACGATGAACACGCTGATGTCGAGCGCGGCCTTCCTCGTGAAGATGGTGGCGCTGGTCGGTGCGATCCTGTTCAGCCTCGCGGTGGCGCGTGCCGCCCGGCGCGACGAGGATGCGACGGCGCCGGACGATCGCGGCGGACGGCTGCTCGCGCTCGCCGGGCTCGCCTGGTGGCTGGCCTCGCTGGTGCTGTTCGCGATCGGCAGCGGGCTGGGGTCGGGCGCTTTCCTGGTGGCACTTGCGGGCTTCGTGTTGTTCGCGGCGTTCACCCGGCGCTGGCGCCGCGTCTATGTCCTCGGCCTGCTCGCTGTCCTCGGCGGTGGGCTCCTGCTTGCCGAGCGGCTCGCGGTGGCATGGGACGAGGAGCCGTTGTGGCTCGTCACCTTGCCCCTCGGCGCGGCGCTGCTGCTGGCGCTGGTGGTGGCGGTGCTCGAACGCCGGGAGCGCAGCAGTGGCCCGCGGTTCGCGCCCGCGCAGCTGGCCGCCTTCGCCTCGACGCTCGCCTGGATAACGGTCGCCGCCGCAGGGCGCTGGATCGGCTTCACCTGAACCTGCCCGTTCCTCCCAACTCGCGCGGCACCGGCCCTGGGTCGGTGCCGTTTTTGTTCCTGAAGCCCCCACCGCCCGCTTAGCGCCGGGCCGAATATAGATCGAACGACTGGTTCGTTCCGTTTGCCCGGCAACCGCCATAGCCCTTGCGCCGACCATTCCAGCTTTGGGGGTAGGCATGTCCGACGATCGCATTCGCACCACAGCTTTCTACAGGCCGATCCTGGCCTCCGCCGCGCTGATCGCGCTGACTGCGGGGGCTTCCAGCGCCTTCGCGCAGACCGCGCCCGCGGCCGCATTGGCGGCTACGCCGGCGGCCGAGCCCGCGCTCTCGCGCGAGCAGGTCGATGCGCTGCTCGCGGCACCGGACAAGGTGACCTTCATCGACGTGCGCCGCGCCGACGAGATCGCCGCGAGCGGCAGCGTACCCGTGTTCCTCAACATCCAGGTCTCGGAACTCGACCGCTTCCTGTCCTACATCCCGCGTGACCGGCAGATTGTGACGATCTCCAACCACGCGGGCCGCGCCGCGCGTGCGGCGAAGTTGCTGCGCGGCAAGGGCTACAATGTCGCCGGTGCCTTCGGCGCGGACGATTATGCGGCCAAGGGCGGCACACTCTACGGCAAGAAGTTCGTGACGCCGGGCATCGCCGGCGTGGTCGCGGCAGACACGCGGGTGCAGGTAGTTCGTGAAGGCTTCGAGGGTACCGAAGGCCCGATCGCGCTCGGCGACGGGTCGCTGCTCTTCACAGAGAACCGCGCCGACCGCATCGTCAAGATCGATCCTGGCGGCGCGACATCCATTTATCTCGAGAAGACCGGCGGCGCCAACGCGCTGGCGCTGAACGCCAAGGGCGAGCTGCTCGCAGTGCAGACCGCGCCGTCGGGCATCGCGGTTCTGCAGCCCAAGGCGAAGGTGCTGGCCGCCAACTATGAAGGCAAGCCGCTCAACCGGCCCAATGACTTCGCGGTGGCGCAGAGCGGCGACATCTATTTCTCCGACCCCGGGGCCAATGCCGCGGCGGCGGGCGCACCGCCCGCGACACGCGCCAAGGCAGGCTTCTACTGGCTCGACCGCCGCGGCAAACTGCATCTGATCGCCGACGACATCCGCCGCCCGAACGGCGTCGCACTGAGCGCCGACGAGAAGACCGTCTATGTCGCCAACACCGCGGGCGAGCACCTGCTCGCCTACCCGGTCAAGCCCGACGGGAGCCTTGGCGAGCGGCGCGATTTCGCCAGGCTCGCGGGCTTCAAGGCGGAGGGCAACAACGCGAGCAGCGGTGCCGACGGCATTGCGGTCGACGAGGCCGGCCGCGTCTATGTCGCCACCAATGCGGGGATCGAGATCTTCTCACCCGATGGGCAAGCGCTCGGCACGATCGCTTTGCCCAAGAAGCCGCAGAACCTCGCCTTCGCCGGCAAGGAGCGGTCGCAGCTCTATGCCGTGGGCCGCGGCTCGGTGTTCCGGATCGCGACCCAGACCCACGGCGTGAACCGGCCGGGCAAGTGAGGAGTGTGCTTATGAACCGCAACCGCCTCGCTTGGGTCGCTGCAGGTGGCGCACTCGCCGCCGTCACTGCCGCGGCGCCGAGCATCGCCCATCACGCCTTCGCCGCCGAGTTCGACGCATCGAAGCCCGTGGTCGTCGACGGAACGATCACCAAGGCGCGCTTCGTCAATCCGCACAGTTGGGTCTATGTCGACGTGCGCGATCGGACGGGCAAGGTGACCAACTGGGGCTTCGAGTTCGGCACGCCGAGCTCGCTGCGTGCCAAGGGTCTCGACAAGGCCGATGTCGCGTTCGGGACCAAGATCCGCGTCAACGGCTTCCGCGCCAAGAACGGCGGGCCGTTCGGCTATGCGGTTTCGGTCACGCTGCCGGGCAATCGCAAGGTGCAGACCGGCAGTGCTCCGGACGCGCCGCGGTGAGGCAGCTGAAGTTCCTGCTCGCGACCGTCTCGATCGCGCTGGTTCCGCCTGCCTTCGCCGATGACAGGCCGGTGCCGCCGCAAGCTGTACCGGCGAGCACGGCGATCCCGCGGCTGGCGAGCGGCAAGCCCGACTTCTCGGGAATATGGCAGACGCTGAGCGAAGCCGATTACGACCTGGAGCCGCATGCCGGACGCCGCGACGCGCCGCCGGGGCCGGGCGTGGTCGAGGGCGGCACGATCCCCTATCTGCCGGGCGCGCTGGCGCAGCGGCAGGACCATTTCGCCAGGCGCGCCAAGGACGATCCGCGGCTCAAATGCTGGGTGCTCGGGGTGCCTCGCGGCGTCTATTATCCGGCGCCCTTCCAGATCTTCCAGCGCGACCGCGACCTGACCCTCGTCCACCAGTTCGGCAATCAGGTTCGCACCATCCCGACCGACGGATCGCTGCATCCCGACGCGGACAACGATCTGTTCCTCGGGGATTCGCGCGGCAGATGGGAAGGCGACACGCTGGTCGTCGACGTCACCGACTTCAACGAGGAGACCTGGCTCGACCGCGCGGGCAATTTCCACAGCGACCAACTCCATGTCGTCGAGCGCTGGAGCTTCGTCGACAAGGACACGCTGTCCTATTCGGCGACGCTCGAGGATCCCAGGGTGTTCAGCAAACCGTGGGCGGTCAACGTGCTGCTGCACCGCCGCCGTGACCGCGATTTCCAGCTGATCGAGGACTATTGCTACACGCTCGAATACGAGCATTTCTATCCGCACAAGGACGGCAAGTGATGCGTCGCACTCCCTTTTCGCTGCTGCTCCTCGCCTCGATCGCGGCCGCCCCGTCGGTCGCTGCGCAGAATGCGGCGCCCGCCACGCAGGGCGAGCCGCGACGCAGCAAGGAAGTACCGGTGATCGCCTCGGGCGAATGGTCGGGACCGCGCACCGCCGACGGCCAGCCCGACATCGCCGGCTTCTATTCGAACACGGTCGGCAATCACGGCAATTTCACCGATCCGCAGGCCGGCCCCCCGGGGGAGGCTTCGGAGGCAGCAAAGCTGCCGCGCGACCGGCGCGCGCCGAGCCGCGTCTCCGATCCCGCCGACGGGCAGATCCCCTATCTCCCCGCCGCGCGCGCGTTGCAGGCGGACTTTGCGAAGAACTTCCCCAACCCGACCAGGCCCCGCTACATCGAGCCGCTCGCGCGCTGCGCGCCGGCAGGGGTGCCCAAGTCGTTCATGTGGCATGGCTTCGAGGTCCGCCAATATCCGGGCGTGGTGCTGTTCCTGTTCGATTCGGGCTGGCGCGTGGTGCGCCTTGGCGATGGCCCGCGCTTGGCGCCTTCGATCAAGCTGTGGAACGGCGCGTCGCGGGGCCGGTGGGAAGGCAACACGCTGGTCGTCGAAGTCACCAACAACAACGGCAAGGCACTCTTCGGCCGCTATGGCGACTATATGAGCGAGAACGCGACCGTCGCCGAACGCTACGTCTTCGACAACAACCAGAAGCGCTTCAACTATGTCGCGACCTTTACCGATCCGACCGTCTATGCGCGGCCATGGACCGCGACGATCCCGGTGCGGCGCTACACCGCGGCCGACGAGCCCGACGGCTGGAATTTCGACGTGCAGAAGGTCAACGCGCCCGGCCAGCCGCTGCGCTACGAGCATGTCGAGCGGATCTGCGCGGAGAATAACGGGCCGTTCGGCGGCGGCGCAGTCGGCGTGCCTTCGGACGGGCCGGTGATCGCGCGCTGAGCGCGCTGAGCGCGCTCAGCCGCCCGAGACCAGGGCGAGATTGACGCGAGGGGCGTGCAGCTCGCGCCACTGGGCGAAGGGGAGAACGCCCTGGGGACGCGCCGCGGGCGCCGGCCGCCGCGCGGCGCCGCTCAGCACGGCATGGTCGAGGTGCGGCGCCAGTTCCTCGACGAAGCGATAGGCATAGTTGCGCAGCAGCGCGCCGCGCGGGAACGCG
>DATLJJ010000044.1:0-19265 GCA_035538975.1 Sphingomonas sp.
CTCTCCATGTACTTGCGCTTGGCCTCGTCGGCGAGATCGTCCTTGTTGATCTCGGTCAGGATGGTGCCGGGAAGCACCGAGTTGCAGCGAATGCCGTGCTTGCCGAGCGCGATCGCGGTCGACTGCATCAGCGAGTGAAGGCCGGCCTTGGTGGGGGTGTAGTGCGTCTGATACTCGCCGCCGACCAGCGCCGAGATCGACGACACCGCCACGATCGCGCCGCCGTGGCCCTGCTTCACCATCTGGTTGGCCGCCGCCTGGCACATGAAATAGCCGCCGAGCAGATTGACCTGGACAGTGCGCTGGACGGTCTCGACCGGCATGTCGAGGAAGCTGTGGAAGGGGCAGATGCCCGCGTTGGAGACCATCACGTCGACCTTGCCGAACGCCTCGACCGCCTTGCGCACGAACTCGGCCGCGGTCTCGGGCGCAGCGACGTCGCCCTTCACTGCGAGCCCGCGCTGGCCGGCCGCCTCGATCTCGGCGACGCAGGCCGCGGCATCGTCGTCGCGGCTGTGATAGTTGATCACCACGTCCGCGCCCGCCTTCGCGGCACCCACGGCGGCCGCGCGGCCGATGCCCGTCGATGCCCCTGTGACGAGCACGGTCTTGCCTTCCAGAAGCTTCACTTCACTCTCCCTGATATCGCTGCACTATCGCCGGGCGCGCCGGGGCGGCCGTACGTCGGGGCTCCAGCCCAGATCGCTGCTGATCCGCTGCGCCGTCTCGCGAACGTCGGTGCTGAGCTCGTCCATGCGCCCGTCGTCCATATATTGCGCCGCGCTCGACACGCTGATCGCCGCGACGATCTTGCCCGAAACGTCGCGGATCGGCGCCGCGACGCAGCGGATCAGATCCTCGTTCTCCTCGAGATCGAAGGCATGTCCGGCCTCGGAATAGTCGCGCATCCGCTCGAACCAGATCTCGCGATCGGCCTTGGGGGCGCCGTGCGCCTGGTCGGCGCGGAACAGGCGCTCCCATTCGCCTTCGCTCGAATCGATCAGCAGCGCCTTGCCGAGCCCGGTCGAGGTGAGCGGCTGGCGGTCGCCGATGCGGCTCGAAATGTCGACGCGGCGGCGGCCCGGTATCTTGTCGAGATAAAGCGCCAGGTCGCCGTCGAGCCGGCCGAGATGCACCGTATCCTCGGTGCGCGCGGCGAGGTCCTCCATGCGCGGTCGGGCGATCTGGACGATGTCGGCCTGGCTCTGCGCGAGGAAGCCCAGCTGGATGAGCTTGGGGCCGAGCTGGTAGCCGTCGCGCGGCAGGTAGGTGAGAAACCCGCGGTCGATCAGCGCATTGGCGAGCCGGTGCGTGGTCGAGCGCGTGAGCCCCATCCGCTGCGACAGTTCGGCGAGCTTCACCGGCCCGTCGATCACCTTGTCGAGCATGTCGAGCCCACGGACGAGCGTCTGGCTCCCCTGGACCTTCGGCGCGGCTTTTGCCTCGGCCGCATCTGAATCAGCGTTTGACGTCTCTCGTCTCATCAAGTAACATCCTATCCCATAAAGTGAGAAAGTAAAGCATTGGAGAGGTTGAACGCGGCTGGGCCTCTCGGTTCTGGTTTATCCCAATCACCAGCCCATGCCGGCGAGCGGTATCACATGATGGTATCGGGTGCGCGGCATTTTTCACATTGTCAAAGCCTGTCCGGCTATCTGGAATGCGCGGACGAGAAAGGGGACGAGTAAAGGTGGCTTCAGCCGGGCTTTCCAGGATCAAGCAGGTTCGCGCCTATACGGTGCGCGGTGGCGGGGCCGACTATCACGACCAGGGCGGCGGCCACTGGATCGACGATCACATCGCCACCCCGATGTCCAGATATCCCGAGTATCGCCAGTCGCGGCAGAGCTTCGGCATCAACGTGCTCGGCACGCTGGTGGTGGAGATCGAGGCCGAGGACGGCACGATCGGCTTTGCGGTGACCACCGGCGGCGAGCCCGCGGCGTTCATCGTCGAGAAGCATCTCGCGCGCTTCCTGGAGGGCCGCAGCCCCACCGAATATGAGAAGATCTGGGACCAGATGTACTTCTCGACCCAATATTACGGCCGCAAGGGGCTGGTGGTGAACGCCATCTCCGGCGTCGACCTCGCGCTGTGGGACCTGCTCGGCAAGCTGCGCGGCGAGCCCGTCTACCACATGCTCGGCGGCGCCGTGCGCGACGAGCTGCAGTTCTACGCCACCGGCGCGCGTCCCGACGTCGCGAAGGAACTGGGTTTCATCGGCGGCAAGCTGCCGCTCCACCACGGCCCTGCCGAGGGCCTCGAGGGGCTGCACAAGAACATCGAACTGCTCGCCGACATGCGCAGCAAGGTCGGCGACGACTTCTGGTTGATGTACGATTGCTGGATGGCGCTCGACGTCGACTATGCGACGCGCCTCGCGCACCGCGCCTACAACGAGTGCGGCCTCAAGTGGATCGAGGAGGCGATCAGCCCCGACGACTATTGGGGCTATGCCGAGCTGAAGCGCAACGCCCCCAAGGGGCTGCTCGTCACCACCGGCGAGCATGAGGCGACCCGCTGGGGCTTCCGCATGCTCATGGAAATGGACTGCTGCGACATCATCCAGCCCGACGTGGGCTGGTGCGGCGGCGTGACCGAGCTGCTCAAGATCTCGGCGCTGGCGGATGCGCGCGGCAAGCTGGTCGTGCCCCACGGCTCGTCGGTCTACAGCTATCATTTCGTGATCACGCGTCACAACTCGCCCTTCGCCGAGTTCCTGATGATGCACCCCGGTCCGACCGAGGTCGTGCCGATGTTCCACCCTCAGTTGATCGGCGAGCCGGTGCCCCAGAACGGGCGCCTGAAGGCCAGCGCGCTCGACAACCCCGGTTTCGGCGTCGAATTGAACCGCGACCTGCCGATGCACCGTCCCTACACCCACTGAGCCGAGAGAAGAGCAAATATGAAATTCTGCCGTTACGGCCCCCGCGGACAGGAAAAGCCCGGCCTGGTCGATGCACAGGGCACCATCCGCGACCTTTCCGGAAAGATCGACGATCTCACGGTCGAGGCGATCGCTTCGCTCGGCGCGATCGACGCGGAGACCCTTCCGGCGGTGCAGGGCGAGGTGCGCTACGGCGTGCCCGTGAAGGGCATCGGCAAGATCGTCGCGATCGGCCTCAACTATGAGGATCATGCGATCGAATCCAACCTGCCGATCCCGACCGAACCGGTGATGTTCATGAAGGCGCTTTCGAGCCTGACCGGACCGAACGACGAGGTCATGATCCCGAAGGATTCGACGCACAGCGACTGGGAAGTCGAGCTGGGCGTCGTGATCGGCAAGACCGCGCGCTACGTCGACGAGGCCGACGCGCTCTCCTATGTCGCCGGCTACACCGTCGCCAACGACGTTTCCGAGCGCTTCAACCAGAAGCAGCGCGGCTCGCAGTGGAGCAAGGGCAAGGGCCACGACACCTTCTGCCCGGTCGGCCCTTGGCTGGTCACCCCCGACGAGGTCGGCGATCCGCAGGACCTCGACATGTTCCTCGACGTCAACGGCCAGCGCATGCAGACCGGCAACACGCGCACGATGATCTTCGACGTCAAGCAGATCATCGCCTACGTCAGCCAGTACATCACGCTCTATCCGGGCGATCTCCTCATCACCGGCACGCCGCCGGGCGTGGGCGAGGGCAAGAAGCCCGACGCGATCTTCCTCAAGGCAGGCGACACGATGCGGCTGGGCATTGCAAAGCTCGGCGAGCAGCAGCAGCAGGTCGTCGCGTGGCGCAACCTGGGCGACGAGGTGCTCGGGTGAGCCTTTACGCCGATCGCTTCGCGGGGCGCACCGCGGTCATCACCGGCGGCGCCTCGGGCCTGGGCCGAGCGGTAGCCAAGCGCCTTGTCGCCGAGGGCGGCAAGGTCGCACTGTGGGATGTCAACGCTGACGCACTCGCCGAGGCGGCTGCCGAAGTGGGCGCGACGCACACTGCGCAGCTCGACGTCGCCGACGCGGCGGCCGTGCAGCGCGCCGCGGCCGAGAGTGCCGAGGCGCTCGGGCGGCTCGACATCCTGGTCTGCTCGGCGGGCATCACGGGTGCCACCGCGCCCGTCCACGAGTTCCCGCTCGACAGCTGGCAGCGCGTCGTCGACATCAACCTCAACGGCCTGTTCTACTGCTGCCGCGCGGTGGTGCCGCACATGCTGGCGAACGGCTATGGCCGGATCGTCAACGTCTCGTCGGTCGCGGGCAAGGAAGGCAATCCCAACGCTTCGGCCTATTCGGCGTCGAAGGCGGGGGTCATCGGCCTCACCAAGTCGCTGGGCAAGGAGCTCGCGGGCAAGGGCGTGATCGTCAACGCGCTCACTCCGGCCACCTTCGAGAGCCCCATCCTCGATCAGCTTCCCCAGAGCCAGGTCGACTACATGCGCTCGAAGATCCCGATGGGCCGCCTCGGCGAGGCCGAGGAGAGCGCCGCCATGATCCTGTTCATGGCGAGCGAGGAGTGCAGCTTCACCACGGCGTCGACCTTCGACACCTCGGGTGGGCGGACGACGTACTGAGGACTGACTCCTTTCTTAGCCCCTCCCCTGAAGGGGAGGGGCTTTTGCTCTTCACGGCACCAGCACCGTCGAGCCCTGCGTCTCGCCAGCCTCGAGTTGGCGGTGCGCCTCTGCCACGTCCTCCAGCGCGAACCGCTGGCCGATCTCCGGCCGCAGCACGCCCGTCGCGAGCAGCTCGAACAGCCGCGCCGACCCTGCGGCATGCTCCTCGGGCGTGGCATAATAATCGCCCATCTTGGGCCGCGTGACGAACAGCGATCCGTGCTGGTTGAGCGTGGCGAGCTTCACACCCTCCACCGGCCCGCTGGCGTTGCCGTAGCTGATGATCAGTCCGCGCCGCCGGGTGGCGCCGAGCGATGCCTGCCACGTCGCCGCGCCGACACCGTCGAACGACACCGCAACACCTTCGCCGCCGGTGACCTCGCGGACGCGCGCGGCAATGTCGTCCTGCCGCGAAAGCAGGACATGGTCGGCTCCGGCCGCCCGCGCGCGCTCGGCCTTGGCCTCACTGCCCACGGTTCCGATCACGGTGGCGCCGATGTGCTTGAGCCATTGCACGAGCAACAGCCCAACGCCCCCGGCCGCGGCATGGACCAGCACCGTCCAGCCCGGCTGCACCCGTGCGCAGCGCTCGACCAGATATTCGACCGTGCAGCCCTTGAGCAGCGACGCCGCCGCGGTCTCGTCGTCGATCGCATCGGGAAGACGATAGAGATGCGCCGCAGCCACGTTGCGCTCGGTCGCGTAGGCGCCGAGCCCGGGTCCCCATGTGGCGACGCGATCACCCGGGGCGAGGCTCTCCACGCCCGGCCCCACGGCTTCCACAACGCCCGCCGACTCCATGCCCAATCCGCTGGGAAGCGGCACCGTGTAGAGCCCCGAACGATAATAGGTGTCGATGAAGTTCAGCCCCGCCGCGGTGGTGCGCATCCGCACTTCGCCGGGGCCTGGCGGGGGCAGGTCGCGATCGACCCATTCGATCACCTCGGGGCCGCCGGTGCGCGTGATTTGTGCGATGCGTGCCATTGTCTTCCCCTGTGGTGATTGAGCAGGGCAAGTAGTGCTTCAGCGGCGGCGTTCCAGACCCTCCAGCTCCTCGGGGGTATTGATGTTCACCGGGCGCTCGGCGGTCTCGACCATGCGCGCGCCGATCCGTTCGGCAAAACCATAGACCGAGTGGCGCGCGGTGCTGAACAGCAGCTCCTCGAGCGCGGCGGCGGCGCGCGCGGGCCACAGCCCGATCACCGGCTGATCCGCCAGACATGCTGGCGCGGGTTCGAGCAATGCCCGCAGGTCGGCGGGCAGCCGCACGCAATCGACGGGGCTGGTCAGCAACTGATCGAAGCCGTGGCGCAGCGCATGATCGAGCGCGCCGCCGATGCCGCCCAGCGGCCCCATGTCCGGCCCCGGCCAATCCTCTACCGAGGGCGCGAGCGACGAGCGGCGCCCTACGATCACCAACGCGTCGCAATGCGGCCGCAGCGTCTCGATCGCGTGCTCGATCAGCGGACGGCCGTGCAGCAGCGCCTCGGCCTTGTCCGATCCGAAGCGGCGCGCCTTGCCGCCCGCGAGTATGGCGCCGAGTGTCTTCATGGCAGTATCTCCACTGGTCGTCGCGCGGCGTCGAGCCGGATCGTCAGATCGGCCCAGCCGGGGCCGCGGCGGAGCATATCTTCGGTCAGCCGCTGATAGTGCAGCACGAAGGCGCGCACCTGATCGTCGTCCATCGTACCCGCGGCCCCGCGCGCCTCTCGCAGCGCGCGTTCCTGCTCCATCCGCCAGTCTGCCACAACTTCGAACCCCGGCGCCGCGAGCAGCACGAGCATGTCGATCCTCGTGAACAACCCCGCATAGGGGCCGGCGAGTTGGCCGTTGACGAAACTGCGCCAGCGGCCCTCGACGTCCTGCTCACGCTCCAGCGCGTTCACCGGAGGCTCCAGCTCTTCTTTCCTCTGGGGTCGCGCGCCGACGCACCAACCCTCGAAGATCAGCACGTCGGCGGGGCCCTCGAAGCTCTCCCACTCGCCGACGGGCAGGGGTTCGTCGCGCGCCTTGTCGAAACGCGGCAGCAGCGTCCGCTCCGCACGCCCGAGCGCGTCGATGACGCTCAGCCCCAACGCAACATCGTGCGTCCCCGGCACACCGCGCGTGCGCAGCAGCGGATGCACCGACGCCGCGAGTGCCGCGCGCCGGGCACCGTCGAGGTACAGGTCGTCGAGCGAAAGCAGCGCCGTGGGCCGCCCGCCTGCACGAAGTCGCTCCGCCAGCTGGTCCGCGACGGTTGATTTGCCGCTGCCCTGCGCCCCGGCGATCCCGAGCACGAAAGGTCGGGAGCGGACATGCGCCAGCCGTTCGGGGAGCGCGGTCAGGATCACCTCGGCGATATCGGCTTGGAGCATCCTGTTCCTGTTGGAGCATGATGGAGACGAAACAAGGTGCTTGCATCGTGATAGCGCTGTCAAATATGCCTGCGCGGCCGCGCATCCGTTCGCGGCAGGGGAGAGCGATGGCCGGCCGTCCCACGATCAAGGAAGTTTCGAGGATCGCGGGGGTCTCTTTCAAGACCGTCTCGCGCGTGCTCAACAACGAGAAGCACGTCAGCGAGGAGACCCGCCGGCGCGTCGAGGAAGTCGTCGCCCAGCTCAACTTCCGTCCGAGCCATGCCGCGCGCACGCTCGCCGGGCGGCGCTCGTTCCAGGTGGCGCTGCTCTACGACAATCCCAGCCCTTATTACGTCTATCACATTCAGGCCGGCGCGCAGCAGCGCTGCACCGAGCTCGGCTTCCGCCTGTTGCTCCAGCCGGTGGACAGCCAGTCGCCCGATCTGGTTTCCAACGTGCTCGCGCTGATCGACGAGACGCACCTCGACGGGTTGATCCTGTCCCCACCGGTGACCGAGGCGACCGCGCTGCTCGACGAGCTCGATCGCCGCGCCATTTCCTACGTCCGGATCGCGCCGGGTATCCGAAAGGGTGCAGGGCTCGCGGCGACCATGGACGACATCGCCGCAGCGCGGGAGATCACGCGCCATCTGGTCGGTCTCGGCCATCGCTCGATCGGGGTCCTGCGTGGGCCCGAGAGCCACGTCTCGTCCTCGGACCGTCTGGCGGGGCATCGTGCCGAGCTCGAGGCGAACGGCATCGCCTTCGATCCCGAACTGGTGGTGGCGGGCGACTATAGCTTCGCCTCGGGCGTAGAGGGCGCGCGCAAGTTGCTCCAGCGCAAGGACCGGCCGACCGCGATCTTCGCCGGCAACGACGACATGGCCGCAGGCGCGCTCGCCGTGGCACATGAAATGGACATCGCCGTTCCCGAGCAGCTCTCGATCGTCGGCTTCGATGACTCCGACCTCGCCAAGGCGGTCTGGCCGCCGCTCACCACGATGCGCCAGCCCGTACGCGAGCTCGCCTATGCCGCCGCCGAGCTGATGCTGGCCGGCAATGCAGAAGCGCCGCAGGTGACGCTCGCGCACGAGCTGATCGTCCGCGCGACGACGGGGCCGGCGCCCAAGGGGTAAGCGACCACTAATCCCCCCCTTGCCGGGGGAGGATTTTGCCACATCGGCCTAAAGCGCCCGAAACTTGAAGTCCCGGAACTGCGCCGTACCGGCGCCCGCCGAATAGAGCCCCGGCCGGAGCATCAGGAATCCGCCACGCACATTGTGGTGGTAGCCCGAGACTTCCATCCCGCGATCGAAGCGCGTCCAGGTCTTCCCGCCATCGCCGCTGGTGTGGAAGGAAATGATGTGGCGGTTGTTGGTCACGCGCATCCGCATGCGGCGCCCGTGCGGGTTGGCCGGGCGGCCGCGCTCGATGCCGTACTGGTGCGTGACGAAGCGCTTCTCGTCGAAGCCCAGCCCGGCATAGAGCTTCTCGTCGTAGAAGAGGATCAGCCCCGCGGTGCCGCCGGGCACGATCTCGATGTCGCATTCGAACTGATAGGCCTGGTCGCCAGCGACCAGCAGCAGCGGCGAGGAGTCGCTCGGCGCCTTGCCGCGGGCATCGAGCAGCAGCGTGTTCTTCTCCACGCGCGCGCGCGCCGCTTCGTCGGCAGCCGGCTTGAAGAAGTTCCACTTGCTGCCGAGCGCCAGCGTGGAGAAGTCGTCCGACAGCGCGAAGCCGTGGGGCTGGGCGGTCCCGCCCTTCGGCTTGGCGATCGGCGTGGAGAGGTCGCCGCCCTTCATCCGGAACCAGCCGTCGGCGGTCCATTCCACGGGATCGAGCAAGGTCTGGCGGCCGAGCGTCCAGAAGCCGTTCTCATAGCCGTGATAGACTGCCCACCAGCTTCCGTCCGGTCCCTCGACCAGCGTGGCGTGTCCGCGCGACCACCAGCGCTCGTTGGCCGAGGTGGTGCGCACCAGCGGGTTGTGCGGGCAATTCTCCCAAGGGCCCGCAAGCGACTTCGAGCGCGCCGCGATCACCATGTGGCCGGTGGGCGGACCTGCCGTGCCGCCCACCGCGGTGATCATGTAGTAATAGTCGCCATGGCGCATCACCTTGGGACCCTCGGGGGCAAAGCCCTCCACCTCCCAGTCGGACGGATAGCGCCAGGGATCGTAGACATGCTCGGGCTCGCCGATCCGCGAGAGGCCGTCGTCCGAGAGCCGCACCCGGTCCCCGCCCGAAAGGAACAGCCAGCGCGATCCGTCCTCGGCGACGGCGTGGCCGGGATCGATATGATTGGGGAGCTTCAGATCGATCGGGTCGCTCCACGGTCCCTCGATCTTGTCCGCCCAGATCACATAGGAGGTGTTGGGCGAGGCTTTGACCGGGATGTAGATGTAATAGCGATTGCCATGCTTGCAGAGCTCGGGCGCCCAGACCGATCCGATGTTCTTGCGCAGCGCTGCGGTGATCGGCCGCCAGTTCACCAGGTCGCGCGAATGCCAGATCACCAGCCCGGGATAGGATTCGAAGGTCGAGAAGGTCAGATAATAGTCGCGCCCGTCCTTCAGGATGCTCGGATCGGGGTGGTCGCCGGCGATCAGCGGGTTGAGGAAGGTACCGTCGCCCAGGTCGGGAATCCGCTGGTTGTCGAACCCGCGGCGCCATGTGGCTGCGGCGCGGGACTGGCCCAGTGCGGGGGTGATGGGGAGGCCGGCGGCAAGCGCGGTGCCGATTGCGGTGCGTCGGTTCATGCTCATGACACCGGTTTACCGTGAACGGAATTTTGCTCAACCCGTTGAGTGCGCCGAGGGTAAAAAATGGTCGCGTCCCGCCGTCGGACAGCAATTAACCATCAGTTTTGCTGGTCCAAATCGTAAATAAAGCGTTAACACCTGCGCTATGCAGAGCCCGATCCTGATCGCGGGTGTCCCCCGCCGCCATCCGATCCGCGCCCATGTTCGCCGCGCGGCGGCGATCCAGCAGAAGATGCGCGACGACAGCGACGTGAAGCTCTTCGTGATGAGCTTCGCCGCCTTCTTCGTCTGCTTCTACACCTTCATTCTTTAGGGGAGCACGTCCGGCCCGTGGGGCAGCTGCTCGGCCTTGTGCAGCCGCCAGGCGCACAGGGCCGAGGCGAAGCACAGCGCCACCACCACCCAGATCGCATCCTCCACGCTCACGCCGGGGATCTGGGTCACGCCCAGGATGCCGACCGAACCCGCCACCATTGCGCCCGAGTTGACGATGTTGTTGGCGGCGACGGTCCGCGCGGTCTGCGATTTTTCCACGGTGGTGGTGAGGAAGGCATAGAGCGGCACGACGAACATGCCGCCGGTGATCGCGATCATGCCGAGATCGAACAGCACGTGCCAGGCGGCCGCCATGGTGATGAAGTCGCCGGTGTCGAGCAGCGGGCCGTCGTTGACCGGCCAGAACACCGCCGCGAAGTGAAAGTCGATCACGAACACCGACATGGCGAGCACCGAAGCCACGGCATAGCGCGCCGAGACCTGGCCCTTGAGCAGTCGGTTGATGACCACCGATCCGATCGCGATGCCGATCGAGAAGATCGCGAGGAACACGCTCGCGACGTCCTTCTGGGCATGGAAGACGTTCTTGACGAGCGGCGGGAAGAGCACGCCCAGCACCGCCGCGATCGTCCAGAACACGCTGATCGCGACGATCGCGAGATAGAGCCGCTTGATGTGCATCGTGGCGGCGATCAGCCGGTACGACGAGCGGAAGATGTTGAAGTCCAGTTCGAGCTTGGTGAGCGGCGGCGCGGGCGGGATCCTGAGCGATGAGAACCAGCCGACCAGCGCCACGACGATGACGGCGATCGCAGCGACATTGGGGCTGATGAGGCCCCCCGCGATCGTTCCGCACAGGATCGCGATATAGGTGCCGGCCTCCACCAGCCCGGTGCCGCCCAGCACCTCCTCATGCTCCAGATGCTGCGGCAGGACCGCATATTTGATCGGCCCGAAGAAAGTGGAATGCACCCCCATGCCCACGAGCGCGATCAACATCAGCTCGAGGCTCTTGAGGAAGATGCCGGCAGCGCCGACCAGCATGATCGCGACCTCGGCCGCCTTGATGATCCGCATGATCCGCGCCTTGTCATAGGTGTCGGCCAGCTGGCCGGCGAGCGCGGAGAACAGGAAGAAGGGGAGGATGAAGATGCCGGTCGCGATGGCGCTGAACTGCGTCTCCTGCTCGACCGAGTTGAAGATCTGATAGGTCGCGAAGAAGATCATCGCGTTCTTGAACAGATTGTCGTTGAACGCGCCGAGGAACTGCGTGACGAACAGGGGGAGGAAGCGGCGCTCCTTCATCAGCCCGAGCGCACCGATCATATCCTGCGAAACCCCTGATGCGGCGGACGAACCCGCCCGAACGACGCGACCGCATAGCCGAGGCGGCGCCAAAGCGGCAACGGAAATTCCCTCCCGCTCGTTGGCAGGCGGTGCTAATGCGGAGCCCAGATGCTGACGCTGCCCAATATCCTGACGCTCTCGCGCATCCTCGCCGTACCCTTGCTTGCCGCCTTCCTCTGGTGGCCCGAGTGGCGGGCGGGCTATGGCGTGGCCTTCGGTCTCTACTGCCTGATGGGCATCACCGACTATTTCGACGGCTACCTGGCCCGCGCCAACGGCACGGTGTCGAAACTCGGCGTCTTCCTCGATCCGATCGCGGACAAGATCATGGTCGCGGCGGTGATCCTGATCCTCGTGGGCAAGGGCATCATCGCCGATTTCCACATCATCGCCGCGCTGGTGATACTGGTGCGCGAGATCGCAGTCTCCGGCCTGCGCGAGTTCCTGGGCGGGTTGCGCGTCTCGCTTCCGGTCTCGCGCCTCGCCAAGTGGAAGACGGCGCTCCAGCTGATCTCGCTGGGCGCGCTGGTTCTCGCAGGCGCGCTGCCCGACTGGCGCTGGATCTGGATCGCCGGCCTCGCGGCGCTGTGGGGAGCGGCGGTGCTTACCGTGATCACCGGCTGGGACTATCTGCGCGTCGGTCTCAAGCACATGGACACCTGATGGACGTGCTCTACTTCGCCTGGGTGCGCGAGGCAGTGGGTACTGGCCACGAGACAGTGGAACCGCCCGCAGACGTCCAGACAGTCGCAGCGCTGATCGACTGGCTCGCCGCGCGCAGCCCCGGCCATGCCGAGGCGCTGGGCGAGCCTGCGCGCCTCCGTGCCGCGATCGACCAGCAGTTCGTCCCGCTCGAAGCTGCGCTCGGCCGCCCGCGGGAAGTGGCGATCTTCCCCCCGGTGACGGGCGGATGATCCGGGTCTCGGTCGATCCGGCCCCGATCGAGCTGGCGGTGGAGGTCGCCGCGCTCGAGGCACGAGGGGCGGGGGGCGTGGCGAGCTTCACCGGCATCGTGCGCGGTGACGACGGCGTCACGGTGCTCGAGCTCGAACATTATCCGGGCATGACCGAGGCGTCGCTCGTAGCGCTCGCCGAAGTCGCGACGGCGCGCTGGAACCTGCTCGGCGTCACCATCGTCCACCGCGTCGGGCCGATGGCGGTGGGCGAGCGGATCGTCTTTCTGGGTACCGCCGCGCACCACCGCCGCGAGGCGCTCGACGCCTGCGCCTTCCTGATCGACCGGCTCAAGACCGACGCGCCCTTCTGGAAGCGTGAACACCGCGGCGAGGGAAGGCGCTGGGTCGAGGCGCGTGTTTCCGACGAAGCGGCGGCAGAGCGGTGGGACGAGGCCGACGGCTGAGTGCCGGTGCGGCATGGAATGAATCGATCCTAGCGCGAGTCCGCCAGCACGTTCGCCAGTAGCCGGAAGTCGCGCTCGCGCGGGGACGCCTTGCGCCACACCAGCGCGATGTGGCGCGCGGCATTGTCCGCCTCGAGCGGGCGTGCGGTCACCTGCGTGTGATCGAGGATGCCGGCGTCCACTGCCATCTCGGGCAGCATCGTCACGCCGAGGCCGTTGTCGACCATCTGGACCATCGTGTGGAGCGAGGTGCCTAGCATCGTCGCCTCAGCGCGAAGCTCGGGCCGGTTGCAGGCCGCCAGCGCATGGTCCTTCAGGCAATGCCCGTCCTCGAGCATCAGCAGCCGGGTTTCGTCGATGTCGGCTGGCTTGACTGCGTTTGACGGATCCATCTCGCCCTCGCGGAAAGCGACGAACAGCCGGTCGTCGAACAGCGGTGCAGCCTCCACTTCACCGCACGCGAAGGGCAGCGCGAGCAGCACGCAATCGGTGCGGCCGTGGTGGAGGCCCTCACATGCCTGGCCGCTCGTCTCCTCGCGAAGATAGAGCTTCAGATCGGGATAGTCGCGCCGCAGCCGCGGGAGGATGCGGGGCAGCAGGAAGGGCGCGATCGTCGGGATAACGCTCATCCGCATCTCGCCCGACAGCGGCCGGCCCGCGGCGCGGGCGAGATCGCCCAGCTCGTCGGCCTCGCGCAGCACACGGCGCGCCTTCTCCACGATCCGTTCGCCCAGCGGGGTGAAGCGCACCACCCGGCGCGTGCGCTCGACCAGCACCACACCGATCAGCGTCTCGAGTTCACGAATGCCTGCGGAGAGGGTGGATTGGGTGACGAAACAGGCCTCGGCCGCGCGGCCGAAATGCCCCGCGTCGTGCAGCGCCACCAGATACTGGAGCTGCTTGAGCGTCGGGAGGTAGGTCTGCGCCACTTATCGCCCCTGTCGATTGTAGGGGCGATATAGAGTGATTTGTGCGATTAAACAATCCTCCCCGAGGCCACCCCGGGGAGGATTTTGAGGATCACGCCGCCTCTTCGAGCTCGGCGGGCAGGCGGATCATGTAATCGAACGCCGAGAGCGCGGCGGTCGAGCCTGCGCCCATCGCGATCACGATCTGCTTGTACGGCACGGTGGTGCAGTCGCCGGCCGCGAAGATGCCCGGCTGCGACGTAGCGCCGCGGTCGTCGATCTCGATTTCGCCGCGCGGCGATAGCGCGATCGTGTCTTTCAGCCACTCGGTGTTGGGCACCAGGCCGATCTGGACGAAGATGCCTTCCAGTGCGACTTCGTGCTCGGTGCCGTGGTTGCGGTCCTTGTAGACGAGGCCTGTCACCCTCTCGCCGTCGCCGTCCACGCGGGTGGTGAGCGCCGAGGTGATGATCTTGACGTTGGGCAGGCTGGCGAGCTTGCGCTGGAGCACCGCATCCGCGCGGAGCTGGCTGTCATATTCGATCAGCGTCACATGCGCGACGATGCCGGCGAGATCGATCGCGGCCTCGACGCCCGAGTTGCCGCCCCCGATCACTGCGACGCGCTTGCCCTTGAACAGCGGACCATCGCAATGCGGGCAATAGGCCACGCCCTTGTTGCGATATTCGTCCTCCCCGGGAACGCCCATCGTCCGCCAGCGCGCGCCGGTAGAGAGGATCAGCGTCCGCGCCTTCAGGCTCGCGCCGTTCGCCAGCACCAGCTCGTGCAGCCCGCCTTCGTCCCTGGCCGGGATCAGCTTCTCGGCGCGCTGGAGGTTCATCACGTCGACGTCATAGTCCTTGACGTGCTGCTCGAGGTGCGCGGCGAGCTTGGGCCCCTCGGTGTGGGGCACCGAGATGAAGTTCTCGATGGCCATGGTGTCGAGCACCTGGCCGCCGAAACGCTCGGCCGCCACGCCGGTGCGGATGCCCTTGCGCGCGGCATAGATCGCCGCGGCCGCGCCGGCCGGGCCGCCGCCGACCACCAGCACGTCGAAGGGTTCCTTGGCCTTGATCTTCTCGGCCGCGCGCGCCTCGGCACCGCTGTCGATCTTCGCGACGATCTGCTCGAGCTCCATCCGGCCCGAGGCAAAGGGCTCGCCGTTGAGGAACACGGTGGGGACCGCCATCACCTTGCGGCTGTTGACTTCGTCCTGGAACAGCGCGCCGTCGATCGCGACATGGCTGATCCGCGGGTTGAGCACCGCCATCAGGTTGAGCGCCTGCACCACGTCCGGGCAGTTCTGGCACGAAAGCGAGAAATAGGTCTCGAAGGCGAAATCGCCGTCGATGCCCTTGATCTGCTCGATCAGCTCCTGTGCGGCCTTGGACGGATGGCCGCCGACCTGGAGCAGCGCGAGCACCAGCGACGTGAACTCGTGCCCCATCGGCAGACCGGCGAAGCGGACGCCGATATCGGTGCCGGTACGGCGGATGAGGAAGCTGGGCTTGCGCGCATCGTCTTCGCGGACGACGGCGATCTTGTCCGAAAGCGCGGCGATTTCGCCCAGCAGCGTCTCGAGCTCGCGGCTCTTGGCGTCGTCGCCCAGGCTCGCGACGAGCTCGATCGGCTCGCGGATATTGACCAGATAGGCCTTGAGCTGCTGCGTCAGATTGGCGTCGAGCATGGAGAGCAGTTCCTGTTGCACGCTGAAGAAAGTGCCTGCCCGCGCCCGTCCTGGCGCCAGAGGGGGGAGGGCGCCGGAGGGCAAGGACGAACGCGGACAGGCGAGGTCCGGGGGGACCTCAAACAAATGGCCCGGGGCGAGGGGGAGTCGCCCCGGGCCACTAGGCACTCCGAAGGGGGCTGCGGAGTGCTTAGATCTTGCCGACGAGGTCGAGCGAGGGCGCGAGCGTCTCGGCGCCTTCTTCCCACTTCGCAGGGCAGACCTGGCCCGGGTTCGCGGCGATATACTGCGCGGCCTTGATCTTGCGCAGCAGCTCGGCGGCATTGCGGCCGACGCCTTCCGACGTGATCTCGACGAGCTGGATCACGCCCTCGGGGTCGACCACGAAGGTGCCGCGGTCGGCGAGGCCCTGGCCTTCACGAAGCACGTCAAAGTTGGTCGACAGCACGTGGTTCTGGTCGCCCAGCATGTAGTAGTTGATCTTGCCGATCGCGGGCGAGGTGTCGTGCCAGGCCTTGTGGCTGAAGTGGGTGTCGGTCGACACCGAATAGACTTCCACGCCCATCTTCTGGAGCTGCGGATAGATATCCGCCAGGTTCTCGAGCTCGGTCGGGCACACGAAGGTGAAGTCTGCGGGGTAGAAGAAGAAGACCGCCCACTTGCCCTTCACGTCGCCGTCGGTGACGGTCACGAACTTGCCTTCCTTGTAAGCCTGGGCCGCGAACGGCTTGATCGTGCTTCCGATGAGCGCCATGCGAAATTTCCTCCAAAGGCGGTTGTTGTTGCGACGCGGGATATATGCGCGCTGCATCGCAATGCAAAACGGGAAGGCTCGCTTGCGGTGATCGACTGCGTCACTCAATGGGCGGACGTTGATCGATCTACGCTGTAGTGACTTACAGCGTTTTGTTGAGAAACAGCTTCAAATTCCTGCAGGCGCTCGCGGAGATTCCGCAATGCAGTTCGAAGACTTACCGCAACGCGAGATAGAGATTGTAGAGGCTGGTGAGGGTCAGCACCACACCGACCATCAGCATCAGCGATTTGGCGGGCACGCGCTTGGCCAGCCGTGCGCCGAGGGGCGCCGCGATCACGCCACCGATCAGCAGGCCGACCGTAGCGAGCGTGAAGGCCTTCCAGCCGAGCTGGCTGATGAAGGTCGCCGAGATCGTCGTGGTAACGAAGAATTCGGCGGTGTTGACCGTGCCGATCGTCATGCGCGGGCTCGAGCCCTGGACGAGCAGGTTGGAAGTGACCACCGGCCCCCAGCCGCCGCCGCCAGCGGCATCGAGGAAACCGCCGGCCAGCCCAAGCGGCTCGACGATTTTCGGGCTGCGCTCGTGCGGCGGATAATGCTGCGCGCGCCACAGGAGATAGAGGCCGATGCCCGTCAGATAGGCGAGAATGAACGGCTTGGCGGTGGACGCGTCGATATTGGAGAGGGCATAGGCACCCAGCGCGCCGCCGATGACTCCCGGAATGGCGATACGCAGGAACAGCTTCCAGTTCACGTTGCGGTGTGCCGCGTGGCTGATTCCCGACACTGCGGTGGTGAAGGTCTCGACGGTGTGCACTCCGGCCGATGCCATCGCCGGGGGCACGCCCAGGCTCAGCAGCAGCGTGTTGGAGATGACGCCGAAGGCCATGCCCAGCGCACCGTCGACCATCTGCGCGGCGAATCCGACCAGAACGAAGGGAAGGAGCGCTGCCAGGTCAATTCCGAGGATCATCCGCGCCCTTCACTAGCCGTTGCGGAGGCAGGAATGCCGTGCTCGCCGAATTCCCACAAGATACATCGTGTTTAAGCGCGACAAGCCCGAAGGGGGGCGCGTTCTGGAAAAATCCGCCTCGCCGCACTAAATGGCGACGAAAGGGGAGCCGGCCATGTTCCAGCGTCTGAAGACGTACCTCGATTCGATCCGCGCGCGCGACCCGGCGCCACGGAGCCGTGCGGAGATTCTCCTTTATCCGGGCGTGTGGGCGCTCGCCTATCACCGGATAGCGAATCGATTCTATCGGAACGGCTGGTTCTTCGCCGCGCGCGTCGTGAACCACTGGTCGCGCTTCGTGACGGCGATCGACATCCATCCCGGGGCGACGATCGGCCGCAATTTCTTCATCGATCATGGCTTCGTGGTAATCGGCGAGACTGCGCATATCGGCGACAACGTCACCATCTACCAGTGCGTGACGCTGGGCGGCACCAGCCCCGACAATGGCGTCGCGGGCAAGCGCCACCCGACGCTGCTCGACGGCGTGATCATCGGCTCGGGCGCGCAGGTGCTGGGGCCGATCACCGTCGGGGAGCGCGCGCGGATCGGCGCCAACGCCGTGGTCACCAAGGACGTGCCCGAGGGCGCAGTGATGGTCGGCATCCCCGCCAAGCCCACGCTCGTCCAGGCCGAGACATGGCAGAAGGACTTCGTGCCCTATGGCACGCCGTGCAGCGAGATCTTCGATCCGGCGACGCAGAAGCTCGAGATCATGCGCTGCGAGCTCGAGACGCTGCGCAAGCGGCTCGATGCGATGATCGAGGAGCGCGAGGCACATGAGGCCGAACGGCGGGGCCGTGGGTAAGCCCGCGATCTGATGGGAACCGTCACGCCGCTTCCGATCGGCCGCCCATCGCAGGTGGGTTTCGAGCGAATCGAGCTCACGCGGATCCTCGATCTCTACGGCCGCATGGTCGCCGCCGGTCACTGGAAGGACTACGCGATCCAGCTCGACCAGGACGCCGCGATCTTCGCCGCCTTCCGCCGCGCCGCCGAGCGCCCCGAATATCGCATCGAGAAGCGCCCCGCGCTGCGCAATCGCCAAGGCATGTGGGCACTGGTGAACGAGGCCGGCATGATCCTCAAGCGCGGCCACGAACTGGGGCCGGTGCTCGCGCCCGTAGAGCGGCGGCTGGTAAAGCTGGTCGGGGAGTAACAAGAAACCCCTCCTGCAAGCAGGAGGGGTAGTGAAGGGATCGAAGGGGCGTCCGATCCCGGCCCCTCCCGCGGACGGGAGGGGATTCCGGTTCAGGCCACCGCCACCTGGCGGGTCGGGGGCAGGCGATCCTCGAGGTTGCCGAGCAGCCCCACCACGCTGCGGCGCATCGGCTGCCAGAAGGCCGAGAGCGTGAGCAGCGCCGATCCGATCACCAGCGCGGTGAGCGCCGCGGCGAGTTCGACCGCGCCGCTCTTCTCGAACAGTGCGTACATCGCCCAGAGCACATAGACGAGGCTGGAGACGAGCAGCGCGCGCCGGTCGACCGCCAGTGCGACGAAGGCGAAGGCGACGTAGAGCGCGAGCACGAGCGCGGCCATCGGCGCGCCGATCTGGCCCTCGAACACGCCCAGCATGTGGAAGACCGGGTGCGCGATCAGCGGCGCGGCGCCCAGGTGCAGCCAGAAGGCGACATCCGACCGGCGCGTCCGGCGCTCGCGGTCCGACATGTCCCAGTGCATCGCGAAAGCGAAGACCAGGACGCCGGAGACCAGCAGCATCGGGTTTACCGCCTCTTCCGAGCCGGGGACGAGCGCCGTGACGAGGCCCACTGCGACCGCGACCAGCGCCAGCGCGCCGACTGCGACCGTGATCGGCACCATGAAGCGCCGCCAGTGGAGCCAGGTCACGCCCGCAGTCGCGGCGCCGACGATCACCGCGCACGCACCGGCGAGCTGGCGTTCGTGCAGCTCCGTGGTCGCGCCGAACTGCTCGGCGAGCCACGGCGCATTGGCGCCGAACACCGCGCCCAAGCCGGCGAAGAATCCGCCCGCGAAGCCGATCAGCAGCAGGATGCTGGGCAGTGCCATGCGGCGCTGACGCGTGAAATATTCGGCGAGCAGCCAGCTCGTCCCCGCGACCGCGAAGCCGCCGATCGCCGTCGCTACGCCCACCTGCCTCGGGCCCTGGACGGCATCGAGGTCCATGATCTTCGCGCCGATGTAGAAACCGATCCACCCCACTGCGACCAGGATCAGCGCCGCCGCGATCGCGACGAAGATATCATTGAACCCCGTGAGCAGCCGGAAATGCTCTTCGTCGACGGTGGGC
>DATLJJ010000045.1:0-8274 GCA_035538975.1 Sphingomonas sp.
CCGCCGTCGCGGGACCGCCGACGCGCAGTCGCGGATCGACCGCCTTGATCGCGCGGACGCTCGTTTCGTAGAGGTCGAAATAGGCCTTCTGGTCAGCGCGCTCCCAGAAGCCGTCGAGATTGGGTTCGTTCCACACCTCGAAATACCAGCTGCGAACCTCGGCCTCGCCGTAGCGACTGCGCAGATGCCGCACGAAAGCGTCGACCAGCGCGCCCCACGCCTTCGGCTCGGGGTGCGACGTGTTCCCCTTCCAATAGAAGAGCGTCTGCGGCGAGCTCGCCATCGCCTGCGGCGTGAAGCCCAGTTCGACGAACGGCTTGATCCCCATGCCGAGCAGCGCGTCGTACAGCTGGTCGATCTTCGTCCAGTCGTAGACCGTCTTGCCGTTCTCGACCCGCACCGTGCCCAGCACGTCGTGGAAGATCGCGTGGAAGCGGATGTAGCGGAAGCCGAGCTCGTCGACCGCGGTCTTGAGCTGGGCGAGGCTCTCGGGCCGGATCAGCGTGCCGGGATAATCTGACCCGACCGAGAAGTTGAACGACCGGTCGAGCGGGTCCGCGGCCTTGCGGAGATCGATGTCGATCTGCCGCACCTGCCCTGGGGCCGCGCTTTCGGCCTGTGCCGATGCGGCCGGGGCCGGGATGCAGGCGAGCGCAGCCGCGAGAGTCATTCCGGGCCGCAGCAGCCGGCTCATGGTCGATAAAATGGCTTTCACCAGTCCTGCCTCTCTTCCGATGGTTGATCGCTATGGGCTTCGCCAGACGCCGGGGCATCCGATCCGCGAAAAGCGATACTGTATTCGAGCGTGACCTTGCGGACCCCCGGTTCCTCGCCGCGCTCGATCGCGTCGAGCTCCTCGCCGAGTTGGCGCACCGCCCATGCCGCCATCGAACCGAGCGGCTGGGATACCGTGGTGATCTGCGGGGACATCATCCGCGCGATCTCGCTGTCGTCGAAGCCGCATACCGACAGGACCCGGGGAACTGCGATACCCCGGCCCCGCGCCACGCTGATCACCGCGGCGGCCATATCGTCGTTGGACGCGAAGATGGCGGTGAGCGGCGGATCGACCGAAAGCGCTTGCTCGGCGATGCCGATCGCGGTGCCGAAACTATAGTCGCCTTCCCAGCACAGGCTGTCGTCGGGCTGCACATCGACGGCGCGCAACGCCGCCTCGAACCCTGCACGCCGCCTCGTCGAGGAGCGGTGCCGCGGATGCCCCGCGATGAGGCCGATGCGCCGGTGACCGAGCTCCAGAAGATAGCGGGTCAGCTCATGAGCCGCCCGCCGATCGTCGATCCCGATGGCGGAGAATCCGGGGTCGTCATCGCTGCAGCCGGCCGCGACGAACCGGATACCGGCGCCCGCGAGGACGATCCGCAGGCGCACGTCGTCGCACAAAGGAGGCGAGAGGACCACGCCCTGCACGCCCTGGTTCTTGAGTGCCTCGACAGTCGCCCCGAGATCGGCGCTACCGCGCACGCGCATGAAGCTGAGCCTGATCTCGGGGCGGACGGGTTCCTCGAGCACGGCGCTTACCATGTCGCCGAGGATGGTCGCATTGGGAGTGTCGAAGAGAAAGGCGATGCGATGCGCATGGCGCGTCAGTGCGAGCGCCTTCGCGGCCGAATTGGGAACATAGTTGAGTTCGCGGATCACCCTCTCCACCGCCGCGCGCGTGGCGGCGGCGACGATGGCCTCGCGGTTGAGTACGCGCGACACCGTCATTATCGAGACGCCTGCCTGCTTCGCCACGTCCTTGATCGTGGTGCGCCGCACGGGAGCCTGTACGCCGGTCATGCCGCATTCTGCCGGGTCGCCGCGCAGTGGCGGGCGATATAGTCTTCATGCCGCGGCATCGCATCGGCAGTCTGCGCGATGATCTCGCGCATATGCGCCATGAACTCGGAGGTCTCGTCGACCGGAAGCATGGCGACGAGCGGATCGGCGTCTTCGGGGATCACCCCCTGGCCAAACAGGACCGCGGTCCAGCTTTCCTCGCTGAACAGAGAATTGGAGCCGCGGAAGACGCGTCCCTTGCCGCGCCACAGCTCGAGCCGCGCGACCAGACTGTCCGGGATGTCCATCGTCCGGCAATAGTTCCAGAAGTCGGAATCGCTGCGCGTGCTCGCATGATAGTGGAGCACGACGAAGTCGCGGACATTCTCATATTCGTCGATCAGCCAGCGGTTATAGGCGTCGATCTCGACGGGCGCGAAGTTGCGGTCGGGAAAGAGCGCCATCAGCCGGAAGATGCCCGACTGGATCAGGTGGATGCTGGTCGATTCGAGCGGTTCGATGAAGCCTGCGGACAGGCCGATCGCGACACAGTTCTTTTCCCACAGCCTCTCGCGTCGCCCGGCGGTGAAGCGCAGCACGCGCGGGTCGGCGAGCGGCGCGGCGTCCAGCCCGTCGAGCAGCGCGCTCGCGGCCGCGTCATCGTCGACATGCGCGCTCGAGTAGACGTGGCCGTTGCCGACGCGGTGCTGCAGCGGGATGCGCCAGCGCCATCCCGCCTTTTCGGCGGTCGAGCGCGTATAGGGCACGGGAGGCGCCACTGTCCCGCTCGGAACCGCGACGGCGCTGTCGCACGGCAGCCAATGCTTCCAGCTGCGATACGGAACGCCCAGTGCCTCGCCGATCAGCAATGCGCGAAACCCGCTGCAGTCGACGAAGAAATCGCCTTCGATCCGCCGCCCGTCGGCGAGCCGCACTGCGGTCACACAGCCGTCATCGTCCGATTGTTCGACATGCGCGATCTTGCCCTCGATGCGGACCACGCCCTGCGCTTCGGCGCGATCGCGCAGGAACCTGGCGTAGAGTCCCGCATCGAAATGATAGGCATAGGCGAGACCGTTGAGCACCGCTTCCGGGTTGGCGAGCGGCTTCGCGAAGCGGCCGCGTGCGGCTGCCGCGACTGCGATGGCATAGTGATCGAAAGAGCCCGGATCGCTCTCCGCCCGGCCGAGCAGGCGCTGCCGCAGCCAGAGCTGGTGGAACGGTATGCCGAAGGTGAGCCGGCCATATTTGCCGAAGGGGTGGACGTAGCGGTTGCCGAGATGCCCCCAGTCCTCGAACGCGATCCCCAGCTTGAAGGTGCCCTGCGTCGCCGCGACGAACTCATTCTCGTCGATGCCCAGCGCCGCGTTGAAGTCGAGCAGAGGAGGAACGGTCGCCTCGCCGACCCCGACGGTGCCGATCTCGTCCGATTCCACCAGCGTGATCGAGGTTCCGGCGGAGACGAGGCGCGCGAGCGCCGCGGCGGTCATCCATCCCGCGGATCCGCCGCCGACGATCACGACACGGGAGAGCGGCGCCTTGGGGACCGAGCGGTTCACGCGGCGTGCATCCCGGCACCGAAGCCGGCGCCCTGGGCGAAGCGAATGAGCTCGCGGTTGGAGGGCAGCTGGCGGACCGCATAATCGGCGTGGCGCTCGACCTCGGCGAAGGCGGCGCGGGCTTCGTCCGCGAACCGGTACACACCGGCCTTTGCCGACAGGTCCGTCTTCCAGCCCATGCCATAGAGGACATATTGCCAGCTCGCTTCCGGAAAAATATCGACATTGGGGTCAATATCGAGCTCGTTGGGAGGCCGATGGCGCCAGCGATCGAGCAGCTCGTGCAAGCTGTCGGGCACCGAATCCGGATCGACATTGTCGTTCCAGAAGTCGCTGTCGCGCCTCTCGCTCAGGCAATAGTGCATCTTGAGGAAGTCGAGCGTCCGCGCATAGCGGCGCTGCATGTTCGCGTTGAACTGGCGCGCGGACGTCTCGAAATCGCCGGCCCACGGGAAAAGATTGGCGATGAGCGAGGCGGCGACTTCCGAAAAGACGATGCCGGTCGCCTCGAGCGGCTCGAAGAAGCCGCTGGAAAGCCCGACCGCGACGCAGTTCTTGTACCAGCTGACTTCGCGATAGCCGGCGTCGAAACGGAAGCTGCGGGTCTCGAGGCCGGCGGCAGCCGGACCGACATAGGCGCGCAACGTCCGCTCGGCCGCCTCGGCGTCGCAATGCGCCGAGGAATAGACATGGCCGATCCCCCGGCGCTCGGCGAGGCCGATGTCCCAGATCCAGCCGGACGCCTGACCCGTCGCAAGGGTCGAGGAAGCGACGGCTTCGTCCGGCCGCGCATAGGGCAGCTGCAGGGCCACGGCGGAGTCGCAGAACAGCGTCGAGCGGCACGATTTCCACGGCTGGCCCAATGCCTTGCCGATCAGCTCGGCACGAAAGCCGCTGCAGTCGATGTAGAGGTCGGCGGTAAGGACGCCATGCGCGCGCAGCGACAGGCCGGCGATGCCGCCGTCCTCGCCCAGCTGCACCGCGTCGACCGTATCGACTCGGTGCGATACGCCGTTGGCGATCGCCTGCTCGCGCAGCAGCTCGGCGAACGCGCCCGCGTCGAAATGGAAGGCGTAGTTGAGCGGCCCGACATAGTCGGGATGGCCGGGCAGCTTGGGCGCGCGGCAAGCATCGGCAGCGCGCCGCTGGGGCGTGCTTACCTCGTCCCACCCACGGTCACCGGCGACGCCCAGCAGCCAGTAGGGAAGCAGCTCGGGGCCGTCGCGCGCGGCCTCCTGGAACGCGTGGAGATACTGCTCGCGCCCGTGGGACCCCGGCTCGCGCCGCCAGTTGATGAAGCTGGCGCCCTGTTTGAACGACGCGCCGCAGCGGCGAACCAGATCGGCCTCGCGTACGCCGATCCGGGCGAGCGTCTTGCGGATCGTCGGAAACGTCCCCTCGCCGACGCCGAGGATGCCGATGTCCGCGGATTCGACCAGCGTGATCGTCGCGCCGCCAGGGCGGTCGGCCGCGAGCAGCCGGGCGAGATAGCCGGCCGTCAACCAGCCCGCGGTCCCGCCTCCTACGATCACTATATTTCGAACGCTTTTGGTCATGGGCACCCGGGCGGGAAAGGTGGCGGACCCTGAGGCCCGCCACCCAGGCTGGATCAGAAGGCCAGGTTGATTCCCATCCTCACACGGCGATCGCTCTGGAACCAGCTGCGAACGTACAATGCGTCGTTCGGATAGCCGCCCATCAAGGTCTTCTGCGTCGCATTGGTCAGGTTGGTCCCCTGGATCAGGAACGAGAAGTTCTCCGTGACATCGAAGGTCACGCCTGCGTCGAGCGTGCCATAGGCGCTGCCATAGACCGGCAACGCGATCGGGGTGCTCGCGCCCGTGGCACCGGCGCCGCTGTAGAAGAGATAGGTCGGGTTGGTGCCGTTCGAGTTGGTCGACTGCAGGTACCGCGACCGCCAGCTATAGGCGATGCGCGCCGAGATCGGCTTGTGCTCGTAGAGCAGGGTCAGGTTGAAATTGTGCCGCGACAGGCCCTGGAGCGGCGCGTCGTGCTTCTCGACTCCGTTGATGTCCTTGTAGAGGTCGCCCGGGTTCTTGCTGTCGATCCAGGTGTAGTTGGCCTCCAGCCCGAGGCCCCGCAGCGCGCCCGGCAGATTGTCGAGAAAGACGCGGCCACCGATCTCGAGGCCCTTCACCGTCGCCGGCTCGGGCGCGTTGCGCACCGCCGTGGAGGTTGCGGTCGTCGCTTCGGTCGTTCCGTTGGCGAAGGTCACCGTCACCGGCTGGTCGGTGACCGCATAGGTCGGCAGATTCCTGATGTGCTTGTAGAAAGCGGCGACGTGGAGCGTGGTGCCGGCCCGCGGATACCATTCGAACGACAAGTCGAAATTGTTCGAGGTGGCGGGAACGAGCCGCGGATTGCCCGCCGTCGTGGTGAAGTTGGTGAAGATCGGCGGCAGGCTCGGCGCCGGCGGCGGCGGATTGTTCGGGTTCGTCACGGTGGTGACGCCGAGTTCGCCCGCCGCTCGCAGCGCGAGGAAGGACGCATTGTCGAGCGTGATGTTGTACGCGCCCCGGATCTTCACGTCTTCCACCGGCGCAAAGGTCAGATTGACCGCCGGCAGCACGCGCGTGAACTCGGCGCTTTCCGCCCGCGGCACGGCGCCCGCTGCGAGGGTCTGGGTCTGGCCGTTGCGGATGAAGGTGTTGGCGAATTGCTGCAAATAGCCCGCGCTCTCGTTCTTGATGTTGACGACGCGCACGCCGACGTTCCCCGAGAGCTCGCCGCCGCCCAGCGGCGTACCGAAGCGCGTCATCAGATAGCCCGCGAGCGTCTCGGTGACGAAGTCGGTCTGATCCTGCGGCAGCAGGAAGCCCGATTGGCGATAGGCCGGATTGCCATAGCCGGTCGTGGCGAGCGGGCCGCGTGACGAGCAGTCGAAATAGGTCGGGTTGCCCCAGTCGAACGGCCCGCAGAAGCCAACCTGCGGGGTACGATGGACAAGGTCCACGTCGAGCAGACCGGTCAATGCGCGGCTGGGGTAGAGCGCGTTGCCGTTTCCTGGCAACGTTGTCGCTCCGCGGAAGAAGTTCTTGTAGGTATGGACTTCGACGTCGCCCGGCGCTGCGTTGGCGAAGGTCAGCTGCGGCGCGTAGCACCCGCCGCAGCTTGCCGGGTCTCCGTTCCAGCCCCGCCCGAGCGCGTTCCAGGCATAGCTGTTGTTGAGGTCGCGTTCGGTGCGCCGCGCCCAGCGCCCGCCGAGCTTGACCGATTTGAAGAAGCCGTCGCCGAACTGATATTCGGCGTCGAGGTTGACCGCGTCCATCTCGCCGCGGTTGAACTCGTTGTGCGGCATGGCGGCCGCCCATTGATAACGGGCCGGGTCGAAGAAGTTGCTCTGCGCGAAGCTGGCAGGCGTCGTGAGCTGGGGCAGGTCCCCGCTCAGGTCCAGGCCGAAGCTGGTCGGGAAGGCGAAGTCGCGGAACAGCGACAGGCTGTCGACCTGCGACGTCGAGTTGATGTGCTGATAGCCCCCGCGCAGCGAGAGCGGGCTGTCGGCAGGCGTCCAGGCGAATGCCGCCGAAATGTCCTGGGTCTTCGACTTCGACTTGCTGACGCCGGTAGTGCCGCCGCTGGTGATCGGGTTTCCGTTCGGCAGGAAGGTCGCGGGGTCCCGCTGGAAGATCGCGCTCGAGGAAACGAGCGCATTGTTGGAATCGAACGCGCTGTTCGCCGGATCGACCGAGAGCGTCTGCGAAGTGACGAACGACGCCCATTCGTCGCCGACATTGCGGTAGCGAGACTGGAAGAAGATGCCCGTCAGGGTCAGGTCGTCGCTCGGCGCCCATTGCACCGCGGCGTAAAGGCCGTCGCGCTTCCGCTGGAACAGCTGCTCGCCATAATCATAGCCGCCGGGGATGTAATAGTCGGTCGCGTTGATCCGCGTCCTGAAATAGGGCTCCATCCGGAAGAATTGCGAGTTCGACGTGAACTGGCTGTACGCGCCGTCGACGAGCACGCCGATGTCGCCGATCCCGGTCGACCATTTGCCGGCGATGAGCCCCGAGGCCGAATAGTCGACTTCGCGGGCAAGGTCGCCGAAGCCGATATCCGCCGAGCCGGCGACATGGATGCCATAGCCATAGTCGAAGGGCAGCTTGGTGCGCAGATCGACGCTGCCGCCGGTGCCACCCTCGATCTGGTCCGCCGAAGAGGATTTGTAGACGTCGACCGCCTGCATCAGCTCGGGCGTCACATCGCCCCAGAGCAGCGATCGGCCGGCATTGGCGCTGAAGATCTCGCGCCCGTTGAGCCGCGAGGCGACGCCGGAAAGGCCACGCACCTGGATACCCGAACCTTCGACCGAGAAGTGATCGGGATCGTTGAGCGCCGAGAAGCGCACGATCGTCACGCCCGCGACGCGCTGCAACACCTCGGTGATCGAATTATCCGGCAGCTTGCCGGCTTCGTCTGCCACAACCGAGTCGATGATCGTCTCGGCATTGCGCTTGCGATTGTCCGCCGACTGGAGCGCGGCGCGCCGCCCGGTGACGACGATGGCCTGATCCTGGGCCTCGTCCACCCCCGCAGCCTGCTGCGGCGCCGCGTCCTGCGCGGCAGCATCCGCAGACCCTTGCGCGAGCGCCGGGGCAGCGAGGCCCGCCCCCATCAGCGCGAGCAGCGAAACGCCGCCCTTCGCCGCCACGTGCCACCGATGTCCGAAATTCTTCATCATCCACCCCTCTCCACGTGTGCCGCTCTGGTTCGGCGGTCGCAGTTTCTCGCTTGCGGCCATCGGGGGCCTGGCAAGCGGACCAGCTCACACGGGCGGACAAAGGCCATAAACTCCGGGCCAAGTCCACGGATGTTAGCGCAAACAACTGGCAAAAGTATCTGATTCACAAGGACAAATTCGGACGCCTGATCCGGCTTGCAAACTGTATGTCCGCTTTACGATCCGTCAGTCCGCTTC
>DATLJJ010000046.1:0-2760 GCA_035538975.1 Sphingomonas sp.
GTCGCCACCGGCAAGCACACTGGCCGCTCGGCGCAGGACAAGTTCATCGTCCGCGATGCCGAGACCGAGGACAGCATCTGGTGGGGCAAGACCAACAGGGCGATGGCGCCCGAGCATTTCGCTGCTCTCAAGGCTGACTTCCTCGCCGAAATCGCCGGGCGCGAGACGCTCTTCGTGCAGGACCTGTTCGGCGGATCGCAGCCCGAGCATCGCGTTCGGGTGCGCGTGATCAACGAGCTCGCCTGGCACAGCCTTTTCATCCGCACGATGCTGGTGCGTCCGGGCGAGGACGAGCTCGCAAGCTTCGTCCCCGAATATACGATCATCGACCTGCCGAGCTTCCGCGCCGATCCCGCGCGCCACGGCACGCACAGCGAAACGGTGATCGCGGTCAACTATAGCGAAAAGCTGATCCTGATCGGCGGCACCGCCTATGCCGGCGAGATGAAGAAGAGCGTCTTCGGGCTGCTCAACTATCTGTTGCCGGTGGACGGCATCATGCCGATGCACTGCTCGGCCAACATCGGCCCCAAGGGCGATACTGCGGTGTTCTTCGGGCTTTCGGGCACCGGCAAGACCACGCTTTCGGCCGATGCGAGCCGCACGCTGATCGGCGACGATGAGCATGGCTGGTCGGACACTGCGGTCTTCAACTTCGAGGGCGGCTGCTACGCCAAGATGATCCGCCTGTCCGAAGAGGCCGAGCCCGAGATCCATGCGACCACCCGGCGCTTCGGCACGGTTCTCGAGAATGTCGTGATGGACGCGGAGACGCGCGAACTCGACCTCGACGACAACAGCCTCGCCGAGAACAGTCGTGGCGCCTATCCGATCGACTTCATTCCCAACGCCTCCGCGGAGAACATGGGGCCGGTGCCGAAGAACGTGGTGATGCTCACCGCGGACGCCTTCGGTGTGCTGCCCCCGATCGCGAAGCTCACCCCCGAACAGGCGATGTACCACTTCCTCTCGGGCTACACCGCGCGCGTGGCAGGGACCGAGATCGGTGTGACCGAGCCTGAAGCCACCTTCTCGACCTGCTTCGGTGCGCCTTTCATGCCGCGCCACCCCTCGGTCTATGGCAATCTGCTCAAGGAGCGGATCGCGAAGGGGGGCGTCGATTGCTGGCTGGTCAACACCGGCTGGGCAGGGGGCAAGGCCACCGACCCGGGCATCAAGCGCATGCCGATCAAGCTCACCCGCGCATTGCTCAACGCCGCGCTCGACGGCAGCCTCAATCGGGCCGAGTTCCGCACGGATCCGAACTTCGGCTTCCGCGTGCCGGTGAGCGTGCCGGGGGTCGATCCGTCGCTGCTCGACCCGCGCGAGCAATGGGCGAACAAGGCGCAATATGACGCCACGGCCGCGAAGCTCGTCGACCTGTTCAACGAGAATTTTGCGCAATTCGCGGAGCACGTGGACGAGGAGGTGCGGCGAGCCGCGCCGCATACCCCGCTCCCCGCCTGAAACTGCCCGGTCATCGATCGGGTCATCCGGAACCCGATCGATGACCGAATTCCTGCCCCGTTTCTTCGCCCGTGACGCCGATGTGGTCCATATCGGCGAAGGCCTGCTCGCCTGCACGCTGGCGCGCGAGGAATGGACCCATGAGGCGCATCTCGCCGCCTGTCTGTGGCTGCTCGCCGAGCGGCCGGATGTCGAGGTGGACGCCGAGATCGCGGGCATCATCTCGCGCTTCAACGAGAGCGTGGGCGGAGTGAACGATGATCAGGGCGGATATCATGACACGATCACGCGCGCCTATGTGGCGGGCGTGCGGCGCTTCCTCAGCGAGTGGCGGGGCGGGGAGGGCTTGGCCGAGCGCGTCAACGCGCTGCTGGCTTCGCCTGCGGGCGCGCGCGACTGGCCGCTCCGCTTCTATTCGCGCGAGCGGCTCTTTTCGGTCGAGGCCCGTCGTAGCCTGATGGCGCCGGATCTGGCGCCCATCGAAGGGCTGAGGGGACGCGACGGCGCGCCCCCTCGCTCCGGCTAATCCGCCAGTCCGGCCGGCACCTTGCCGCCGTTCTTCGCCAGCTCCTGCAGCACGCGCTTGTGGAGCCAGATATTGTCGTCGGCGCTGCCGTCGTACTCGCCGGTATAGCCGAGCTCCTGCGCGAGCTCCTTGCGCTCGGCATAGCTCGATTCCATTCCGACCAGCTTCATCAGATCGACGATCGACGTGCGCCAGTTGAGGTTGGTACCCTTTTCGCGCTGGAGCTCCTCGAGCACCGCCTCGATATCGACCGGTTGCGGCACGGGGGCGGGTTGCGGCTGAGGCTGCGCCGGCGCAGCGGCGGGGGCCGCGGCAGCAGGCGCGGCTTGGGGAGCCGCAGCCGGCGCGGCCTTCTTGTGGCCGAAGATCGCGTTCTTGATCGAAGAAAAGATACCCATGGAACGACTCCTGCACTGGTTCGCCCCACCCCGCGCGACTGTCATGATCCGCAATTGCGACAATTGAAAGTTCGGCGGGTGCGGCGAACCAGTTCACGCCCGTCCTGGCGCTCGCATGGCAGCTCCGGCAATGGTAGGATCGCGTGGGGCGGGGCCAGTCTGGAGGGCTTCAAATGGGTATTTTCGACGGATTGCTCGGGCAGCTCGGCGGCGTGTCCGACGTGGCCAACCTCGCCAAAAAGATCGGTCTCGATCCCGATCAGGTCGAAGGCGCGATCGGGGCGCTTGCCAAGGCGCATCCGGAACCCGGCGATACGGCGCAGACCGCCGCGGCATCGACCGGCCTGCCGCTCGACAAGATCAATGACA
>DATLJJ010000047.1:0-1508 GCA_035538975.1 Sphingomonas sp.
ATACGATGGCGAGCGATGCCGCAGCGCCGATCACGGGCCAGTGCTGCGGCCCCGGCGTCGCGAGCAGCAGCGGCGCGAACGGGCAGAAGATCGCGAGCACGAAGACGTTCTGGAACGCCGCGATCTCGAGCGGCCTCGCGATCTGCGCCTGATGTCGCGCGATCACCAGGTTGACCGCATAGAAGACCGCCGAGAGCAGCACGGCGGCCATGCCGAGCGCCGCTCCCTCGCCGTGCGCCCCCTCCAGCCGCCCGAGCAGGATCACGCCGACGCCTGCAAGGCCCAGCAGCGATCCCAGCACCGAGCGCGCGCCGATCCGCTCCTTCAGGAACACGCCCGCCAGCCCCAGCGCGATCAGCGGCGCAATGAACGAAAGCGCGATCGCCTCGGCAAGCGGCACCTTGGTGATCCCCCAGAAGAAAGCGATCGCCATCACCGCCACCACGGCGCTGCGCGCAAGGTGCACCTTCACGACGGAGACGGAGGGGAAGACCGGCCGCGAAAGCAGGTAGAGCGGCAGCGCGATGGCGGTGCCAGCCACCAGCCGCCAGAACAACGCGCTGTACGCCCCGATCGCGAGCCCCAGCCCCTTCATCAGCGCGTCCATCACCGCATAGAGCGCGATGCCCATGCAGGCGGTGGCGAAGGCGAGGGGAACGGCGCGGGTCATCGGCGCGCCCCCGGTAGCGTGGCGCGCGCGCAATGACGAGAGGCTAGCACGATCGGCCTTCAACCGTACCGAACTTCGATCCTCCCCCGGAGGGGGAGGGTTGAACGTCTACAGACTATTCGGCCGCGACTGCGGCGGCCTGGCCCGCCGCCTCGATTTCCGCGGCCTTGGCCTCGACCAGCCGGACGATGTGCTCGATCATGTCGGCGTCCTGCACATGATGGTCGGTCACGCCCGACAGATAGACCATGTGCTTGCCGTTGCCGCCGCCGGTGATGCCGATGTCGGTCTCGCGCGCCTCGCCGGGTCCGTTGACCACGCAGCCGAGCACCGAAAGGCTCATTGGCGTGCGGATGTGCTGGAGCCGCTCCTCCAGCGCCTGGACGGTGCGGATCACGTCGAATCCCTGCCGCGCGCAGCTCGGGCACGAGACGACGCGGACGCCACGGTTGCGGATCCCCAACGCCTTCAGGATCTCGAATCCGACGCGCACTTCCTCTTCGGGCTCGGCCGAGAGGCTGACGCGGATCGTGTCGCCGATGCCGAACCAGAGCAGCGAGCCGATCCCGATCGCGCTCTTGACCGTCCCGCCGACGAAGCCGCCGGCCTCGGTGATGCCCAGGTGCAGCGGGCAATCCACTGCGTCGGCGAGCTGCTGGTATGCGGCGACGGCGAGGAATACGTCGCTCGCCTTCACGGCCACCTTGAATTCGTGGAAGTCGCGGTCCTGAAGCAGCTTGATGTGATCGAGCGCGCTCTCGACCAGCGCCTCGGGGCAGGGCTCGCCGTATTTCTCGAGCAGGTCCTTCTCGAGGCTGCCGGCATTGACGCCGATGCG
>DATLJJ010000048.1:0-2784 GCA_035538975.1 Sphingomonas sp.
TGTCGCGCGCGGGACCCCGATAGAGAGTGACGGCAGTCGCATCGATGCTGTCCGATTCGACGATCGGCTGCGCCGCCGCGGGGACCGCAGCGATCATCGATGCGAACAGAAGGGCGATGCCGCGCATCGGATCAGTAGCGCGTGTCGAACACCAGGGAGACCGAGGCCTTGCCATTGGCGGGCACCGGCACCTTCCACTCCATCCGCTCGGCCGAGACGCGCTCGCCCGCCAAACTTTGCTCGAGGATGCGCACGTCACCCCAGAGCCCGTTCTGCGCGAGGTCGATCGTCACCGGCTGTGGACGCGCATTGGTGAAGTCGTAGCGCATCGTCGTCCGCCATCGCCTGCCGGAGATCCGCTGGCGCTCGACCACCACTGCGCTTCCCTTGACGTCGAAGGCGTCGCCGGTGCGGATCGACATCTGCGAACCCATCGGCGCGGCGTCGACACGGCTCTCGCCGATGAACTGCGGGTCGCCGCGTGCATCACGCATGTAGACTCGGATCGTGCCCGCCGGGAGCTGATCGCCCAGCCCACCGTTGCGCGACGTCGAGAATTTGAGCACCGACGCGGCGCTGCGCGGCTCGGCCTGCGTCTGGAGCCAGTTGTTGGTCCATTCATAGGTCTTGCGCGCGGGCGAGCCCTTGACGTCGAGGAAGCTCACCTGCTTCTGCTGGGCATTGGCGATCGTGGTGCGCTCGGCGAGCGGATAGAGATAATAGTCGCCCAGCCGCTCGCGAGGGCCGGTCTCGGTCCCCGCCTCGTCGATCGTCGATGCACCCAGCGCGCCGAAGCCGCGGTTGCCGCGATTGGGGCTGCCGGCGACGAGCAGCACGTCGGCGTTGCGGTAGCTGGTGCCGGTGCTGTTGGTCAGCGTGATCCAGCCCTGCATGTCGATCGCGCCCTTTGCCTCGTCGAACAGCATCACATAGTCGCTCGTCCAGCCGAGCCCGGGCGTCAGATAGCTGAGCTGCGCGGGCACGCGGCCGGCGCGATCGGCCTGGAGCGTCACCGACAGCGTCGGGCGGGCGCGCAAATTCTCGGGCACCTTGTCGAAGATCACGCGGACCGGCAACCCGTCGTCGCGCAGCACTTCGATGCGGTTGCCGATCTGGAGCACGATGCCACCGTTCGCGGCGAGCACCCTCGCCTGCTCGCGCGTCTCGGCGCCGGTGGCGGGATTGGTGCGCACCAGCGTGATCGTCTTGCCCACTGCCTTTTCCATCAGCTTGTCGGGCGAGAGCAGGTCGTAGTCGAAATTCTGCTCGACGATGCCGAGGCCCGGGCCGGCGAGCGTCACCGTTTCCGCGCGGATCTGGGCGGAGACATCGGGAAATTCCTGGCGCGTGCGGCCGGCGGGCAGATCGAGCTGGCGCAGGTCCTGCACGAGTGACTGGCCGTTCTGGTAGATGGTGACCGAGACATCGCCCTGCGCACTGCCCTGCAGCGCCGGATCATCGGCCGAAGCGATCGGCGCAGTCTGTGCCTGAGCGGCGAGCGGCGCGCCCAGCAGAACGAGAACCGTCAAACGCAAAGCATCCTCCCCCAGTCTCCCGGGAGAGGATGCTAGCAGGTTGCAGGCGGAGCACCAGCCCCGCCCGATACCTCAGGCGGCGGGCACCTCGGCGTCACCGCCCTTGCTCAGGCGGCGGCGGCGCGGCTTGGGAGCAGGCTCCTCGGCCTCGGCTGCGGTCTCGATCCCGAACGCGGGCGGAAGGATCGCGGCGTCGATGCCTTGCGGGGCCTCGGCCTCGGCCGGAGCGGCCTCGCGGCGGGTGCGGGTGCGACGGCGCGGTTCGCGCTCCTGGCGCTCCTCGCCTTCGTCGCGGGTTTCGGCGGTCACCTCGGCGGCCTCGGCCTGGTTGCCGTTGGCATAGCCATTGCCATTGGCGCGGCCATTGCGGCGCTCGTCGCGGCCTTCACGCTCGCGGCGGCCTTCGCGCGGCTCGCGCTGCTGGCGCTCCTCGCGGGGCTGACGCTCCTCGCGATACTCGCCGTCGCGATTGCCCTCGGCGCGATTGCCCTCGGCCTCGAACTCGAAATCCTCGTCCTCGCCGTCGACATCGTCGCGCTGGCGACGTTGCTGGTTCTGCTCCTCGAAGCGCGAGCGGTTCTCGCTCAGCACCCGGAAATAGTGATCGGCGAACTGGAGATAATATTCGGTGTTGACCCGATCGCCCTGCATCTGCGCGTCGCGGGCGAGGTTCTTGTACTTCTCGAGCAGCTGCGCCGCGTTGCCGCGGGCGCGATTGTCGATGCGGTTGCCATTGCCCTGGTTGGGGTTGCCACCCTGGCGCTGCTGACCGCCACGACCGCGACGGCGGCCGTTAGCTTGACGATTGTTCATCAAGGTCTGTCTGTCCTGTCTGTTTAAGCCGTCCGTCGATCCATTCGGGGTCCCGGATGCACGTTACAATTGCGGTAGGCCGGATACCGACGCTACCGCTCGCCACGGCCGCCGGACTGCAGCGGCTCGCATGACTTGGAGTGGGCCACAGCCCCAAATTTCAACGACTTGGTTGAAAGTGCCTTGCCCCGGCGCCGTTCTTAGCCCGTGCAGCACCAATCTCCAAGTGGAAATATGGGACGCATGTAGCGGGCTTTCAAGTGATCCGTATCGCGCGGGGACGGTCGCCCAGATCCCTGTAGACGCGCGCGCTCAATCCCTGTTCCGCCGCCAGCGCGTAAACCACATCGGCCTGGGTATGCCCGATCTCGAGCACCGCGCAGCCGCCCGGCGCCATCAGCCGGGAAAGCTGAGGCACGATGCGGCGATAGTCGCC
>DATLJJ010000049.1:0-2316 GCA_035538975.1 Sphingomonas sp.
CGCTGCGCCAGCGCCACGGTGTCGGGACTGCCCTCCCCCGCCCAGCCCCGCTCGCGGATCTTGCGATCGAGATATGCCGCCAATCGAGCCCTTGTGGTCGCGAAGCGCTCGACGTAACGCAGCGCCAGACGCTCCAGATCGGCACGGTCCAGGGGGGAAAGCGGGCGGCGGGAACGAGCCATGCGCCATGATTGTGCCACACTGGCAACCGAATTTGAACGATAGTGCGTAGCAGAGCCGACGCGTTTTGATGCGTTGTGGGGGCACAACGGCCTGTTACCTCACAGGGGCACGAGAATAAGAATGATATTGGAAGAAACGGGATCGCACGAAACCATCGCCGCGGGGACCACGCCCGTCCCGACGGCTACCGAGGACAGCCTGCCGCGTCGCTTCGCGGACTTCGCGACGCTGGGCGAGGCACTCGACTATGCGGCCGAGGGCCGGCGCGGACTCAATTTCCATGACGCGCGCGGCAATCTGGTGCGGCCCTATCCCTTCTCCGAGCTGCGTCGCGACGCGCTGGCGCAGGCGCGCCGCCTGATCGCCGCCGGCGTGAAGCCCGAGGACCGCATCGCGCTGATCGCCGAAACCGGCCCGGAATTCGCCTCGCTCTTCTTCGGCGTGGTCTATGCCGGCGCCTGGCCGGTGCCGCTGCCGCTGCCCACCAGCTTCGGCGGTGCGCAGAGCTACATCGACCAGCTCCACGTCCAGCTGCAGAGCTGCGATCCGTCGATGCTGATCTTCCCGCCCGAGATCGGCGCGATGTGCGCCGAGGCGGCGCGAATCTCGAACGTGCAGGCGATCGACTGGTCCGAGTTCGGCCAGCGACCGGCGCCCGAGACGCAGCTGCCCGAGGCGAAGACCGACGACATCGCCTATCTGCAATATTCGAGCGGCTCGACCCGCTTCCCGCACGGCGTGGCGATCACGCATCACGCGCTGCTCAACAATCTCTCGGCGCACAGCCATGGCATGCAGCTCGTCACCAGCGATCGCTGCGTCTCGTGGCTGCCCTGGTATCACGACATGGGGCTGGTCGGCTGTTTCCTCTCGGTCGTCGCCAACCAGGTCTCGACCGACTATCTGAAGACCGAGGATTTCGCGCGGCGCCCGCTCGCCTGGCTCGACATGATCAGCCGCAACCAGGGCACCACCCTCTCCTATTCGCCGACCTTCGGCTACGACATCTGCGCGCGGCGCATGTCGAGCCAGACCAAGGCGAGCGAGCGCTTCGACCTGTCGCGCTGGCGCGTGGCAGGCAACGGCGCCGACATGATCCGCCCGGACGTGATGCAGTCGTTCGTCGACGCCTTCGCCGATGCGGGCTTCAAGGCCACCGCCTTCCTGCCGAGCTACGGCCTGGCCGAGGCGACGCTGGCGGTTTCGATCATGCCCCCGGGCGAAGGTATCCAGGTCGAGCTGGTCGAAGAAACCCAGCTCTCCGGCGGAAGCCACGGCGCCAATCGCCCGCAGCGCTTCCGCGCGATCGTCAACTGCGGCAAGCCGGTCAAGGACATGGAAGTCGAGATCCGCGAGGAGGACGGCACGCCGCTCCCCGAGAAGGCGATCGGCAAGGTCTGGTGCCGCGGCCCGAGCGTGATGGTCGGCTATTTCCGCGATCCCGACTCGACCGCCGCCTGCATGAAGGACGGCTGGCTCGACACCGGAGATATGGGTTATATCTCAGAGGGTTATGTCTATATCGTCGGCCGGGCGAAGGACATGATCATCATCAACGGCAAGAACCACTGGCCCCAGGACATCGAGTGGGCCGTGGAGCAGCTGCCGGCATTCAAGCAGGGCGACGTCGCGGCCTTCGCGATCACCACGCCCGGCGGCGAGGAAACGCCGGCGGTGCTCGTCCAGTGCCGCACCTCCGACGAGGCCGAGCGCGTCCGCCTGCGCGACGAGATCCGCGAGCGCGTGCGTTCGGTGACGGGCATGAACTGCGTGATCGAGCTCGTGCCGCCGCGCACGCTGCCGCGCACCAGCTCGGGCAAGCTCAGCCGTGCCAAGGCGCGCAACCTCTATCTCGCCGGCGAGATCAAGCCCTACGACATCGCAGCGTGAGGTCCCCCTTCCCCTTCGGGGGAAGGATTTCGTCGAAATCGTAACGAACCGGCGCCGGTTCTAACCACTCGCTAACCAGCGGGGGATAGACTCCGCGCGTGACCAGCCAGACGACATCGCAATTCGCCCGGCCGCGTATCGATGCGCGCGCGCTTCTAGGCCTCTATGATCCCGCCGATACGACGGATTGGGGACCGATTCGCGCGGCGCAGCTCCACGCCGGCAGGCAGCTCGCGCTGTTCA
>DATLJJ010000050.1:0-4336 GCA_035538975.1 Sphingomonas sp.
GGCAGGCCATAGCCCATCGTGCCGAGGCCGCCCGAGGTGAGCCACTTGTTGGGATCCTCGAAGCCGAAATGCTGCGCGGCCCACATCTGGTGCTGGCCCACTTCGGTCGTGATGATCGGCGCCTTGTCCTTCGTCGCCTCATAGAGCGCCCGGATGGCGCGCTGGGGCATGATGACGTCCTGGCGTTCCTCGAAGTCGAGGCAGCGCTTGGCGCGCCAGCCGTCGATGCGGGCATACCATTCGGTCAGGTCGGGCTTCGGATGGCTGCGCGACTTCCAGCTCTCGATCATCGCGGCGAGCGCGTTGCCTACGTCGGCGATGATGGGCAGGTCGACGCGGACGTTCTTGTTCACGCTCGACCGGTCGATGTCGATGTGGACCTTGCGGCTGTTGGGCGCGAAGGCGTCGAGCCGTCCGGTGACGCGATCGTCGAACCGCACGCCCAATGCGATGATCAGGTCGGCCTTGTTCATCGCCCAATTGGCTTCGTAGGTGCCGTGCATGCCGAGCATGCCGAGCCACTGGTCGGACGAGGCGGGGAAGGCGCCGAGGCCCATCAGCGTCGAGGTGACCGGCGCGCCGGTGAGCGCTGCGAGCTCGCGCAGCAGCCGCGCGGCCTCGGGCCCCGAGTTGATCACGCCGCCGCCGGTGTAGAACACCGGGCGTTCGGCCGCGGCGAGCATGTCCACGGCTTCCTGGATCTTCGCCGCGTCGGGCTCGGTCTGCGGGCGATAGGTCTTGTGCTGGATCGGGCCCGGCGCCTCGTAGCGCGCGGTGGCGACCTGCACGTCCTTGGGGATGTCGATCACCACCGGGCCCGGACGACCCGAAGTGGCGATGTGGAACGCCTCATGGACGATGCTGCCCAGTTGTTCCGGCGCCTTCACCAGATAATTATGCTTGGTGCAGTGCCGCGTGATTCCGACGGTATCCGCCTCCTGGAAGGCATCGGTGCCGATCAGCGCAGTCGGCACCTGGCCGGTGATCACCACCATCGGGATCGAATCCATCAGCGCGTCGGTGATGCCGGTGACGGCATTGGTTGCGCCCGGGCCCGAAGTGACGAGCACCACGCCCGGCTTGCCGGTCGAGCGGGCATAGCCCTCGGCAGCGTGGGTCGCGGCCTGCTCGTGGCGCACCAGGATGTGCTTGATCCGGTCCTGCTTGAAGATCGCGTCGTAGATCGGAAGCACCGCGCCGCCCGGGTAGCCGAACACGACTTCCACACCGAGGTCGCTCAACGCCTCGATCAGGATGTCTGCTCCGCTCTTCTCGGCCACTGGAACCTCCATTGCTGCAACGCACATAACATTGCCGGAGCGGCGCTGCTACCGGCACGAAAACTACACGTCAAGCCTTATGGCAGTAATTTTCTTTCTAAAACCTCTAAAAGTTTGTTGGTTTCTGTCTCATTCGTGCGCTCCCATTCGGCGGGAGGCTGGCGGCGGAACCAGGTGTACTGGCGTTTGGCATATTGGCGTGTCGCCGTGGCCCCCGCAGCGATGGCGTCTTCGGGTTCGATCTGGCCCCGCAGCAGCGCGCCCATCTCCGGTACGCCGATGGCGCGGAGCACCGGTGCGTCGGCAGGAATGTCGGTGCGCGCGAGCAGCGCCTTGGTTTCGTCCTTCGCATGGGCGACCATCGTCACGAATCGTCGGTCGATCCGATCGCCCAGCCAGTCGCGGTCGGGCAGCAGGATCAACGGCACGAGCCGGATCTCGCTCCCGATCCCGCCTTCGCGTCGCGCCTGCCATTCGCCGATCGGCCGCCCCGTGGAGCGCACCACCTCCAGCGCCCGTGCCACGCGGCTGGTGTCGGCGGGGCCAAGGCGGCCCGCCGCGTCCGGATCGAGCGCGGCCAACGCGGCGTGCGCTTCCGCCACCGGCATTGCGCGCACGTCTCGGCGCACGTCGGCATCGATCTCGGGCACCGGTGCGATTCCCTCGATCAGCGTGCGCAGATACATGCCCGTGCCGCCGACCAGGATCGGAAGCCGGCCTTCCTCGTGCGCCTCGGCAATCGCCGCGCGCGCCTCGATCGCCCAACGCGCCGCCGAATAGGCGTCCGCGCCGTCGACATGGCCGAACAGACGGTGCGGTACGCGCGCTTCCTCCGCCGACGTGGGCCGCGCGGTGAGGATGCGCAGGTCCGCATAGACCTGCATCGAATCGGCGTTGATCACGGTGCCACGATGCTTTTCCGCGAGCGCCAGCGCGAGAGCGGACTTGCCGCTCGCGGTCGGCCCTGCGATGAGCGCCACCGTTGGAAGGTCAGGGGATCCCATGTTCATCGCGACGCTTGTAGCAGACGGTCTCAGCTCGGGGCAGCTTTCGGAAGCCGCCGACCGCCTCGCGGGTGTCGATTGCGCCCCCGGGGCCCGGCATTGGCTCGACGAGGGCAGGGCGGCGGACCTGTTGTTCATGTCGCACCCGGGCGCCGCGCGCGCTGCGCTGGAGGGCGCCTTTCCGGCGACCGACGTCATCGTCCAGCCTGCCCAGCGCCGCGCCAGGAAGCTGCTCGTCGCCGACATGGATTCGACGATGATCACCGTCGAATGCATCGACGAGCTCGCCGACTATGCCGGGATCAAGCCGCAGATCGCCGAAGTGACCGAGCGGGCGATGCGCGGCGAGCTCGATTTCGCAGCAGCGCTCGACGCGCGCGTGGCGCTGCTCAAGGACCTCGAGGAAAGCGCCATCGACCGCTGCCTCGCCGAGCGGGTGCAGATCATGCCCGGCGCCGAGGCGCTGGTGAAGACGATGCGCGCGCGCGGCGCGACGACGATCCTCGTTTCGGGCGGGTTCACGCGCTTCGCCGAGCCCGTCGGCGAGCGGATCGGCTTCGAGCGGGTGATCGCCAACCGGTTGCTGATCGAGGCGCAGAGGCTCACCGGTGCGGTCGGCAAGCCGATCGTCGACAGCGCGACCAAGGAAACCACGCTGCTCGAAGCGCGGGCCGAGCTGGGCCTCGCTCCCGAGGACACGCTGGCGGTGGGCGACGGCGCCAACGATCTTGCGATGATCCGTCAGGCGGGGCTGGGCGTCGCCTATCACGCCAAGCCGATCGTCGCCGCCGCGGCGGGTGTGCGGATCGACCATAACGACCTGACCGCGCTGCTCTATGCGCAGGGCATCGCCCGCGCGGACTGGGCGACGGCCTGAAGCTTCAGCCGGCTTCGAACGTCACCACGATCGATTCGGCGCTGCGCTCCTTGGGGGCGCCGTGGTGCACTGCCTCGATATTGTTGCCGTCGGGATCGAGCACGAAGGCGGCATAATAGCCGGGATGGTAGGACCGTTCGCCCGGCGCTCCATTGTCGCGACCGCCTGCGGCCAGCGCCGCGCGGTAGAAGTCGTCCACCATCGCGCGGTCGCGCGCCTGGAAGGCGATGTGGTGGCGCCCGGTCAGCTGCCCTGCCGCCGCCTCGCTGTCGACGCTGGATATGTAGAGCTCGTCGACCCAAAGGAAATCCTCGCCACTTCCCGAAATCGGGATTGCGAGCGAGTCGAACACCGCCTCGTAGAAACGCCGGCTCGCGGCGAGGTCGCGCACGACCAGCTGGATATGATCGATCAGCCGGCCGAGGTGCATTTGCTGGAGTGCCATCGCAGTCGCTCCCTTGTGGAGTTTCCGCGCCTCAACGCACGCCGCGGCCAAAAGTGTAGCTGAGCGCCAGCCCGCCCGAGAACTGGTCGCGCGAGCCGAACGCCCTGACGACCGGCGAGCGGGCAGCGTCAGAGATGAGCCGGTCATATTTGGCGTAGCCCTGAACGCCCCAGCGCGGCGAGAACTGGTAGATTGCACCGACGGTGGCGCCTGCCGCGCTGACGCCGCCCTCGGGCGTGAAGGTGGGGAGGCCGGTAGCGGCCGCCTCGCGTGCGTTCACGCCGAAGAAGGCGCGTTGGTAGCGCCCGTCGGTGAAAGTCACGCGCGGCCCTGCCGACACCAGCCAGCGATCCCCATCGCGCGCAACGATGTCAGCGCCGACATTGCCTATCCACCCCTTGTGGCCGCCGATGCCTTTGCGCGCCTCGGCCCGGAAGCGCAGGCCGGGAGTCAGCCAATATTGCGCGAAACCGCCCGCCTCGACGGTGATCCCCACTTCGTCGAGGTCCGCTCCCACCTCTTCACGTCGGCGGCGACCTTCGAAGTTGAGTGCGGGCCCCGCTTCGAAGCCGCGGCTGCGCAACAAGGGAAGGCCGAAGCTCTCATCCGGAGCTTCGAAGGCGAAGGGTCTGTCCCCGCGCGCGATGGAGATGTCGCCGAAGGGGCGAAGGCTGTGGCCATCTGCGCCCGGATAGCTCGGCACCAGCTGCGGGCCGAGCGCGATTCGATA
>DATLJJ010000051.1:0-4187 GCA_035538975.1 Sphingomonas sp.
CCAGCATCCGCTCGACGGTCACGAAGCTGTCACCGGCCTTGCTCGCGATCTGCTCGGCCTGGTCGAGCACGCGCACCAGATCGTTGTCGACGCCCGGCGTCTGCTGCGCGCCCGATCCCGACACGGCGGGGATCTTGGAGAGCGCCAGGTCGGTCTCGCTCAGCGCGCGTTTCGCCTCGCCGCCCGCGGTCTGGATCAGCCCGCTCGCCATGCCCTGCTCGTCCTCGAGCAGCGCCTTCAGCAGATGTTCGGGGCTAATCCGCTGGTGGCTCATGCGGATGGCGACGGTCTGCGCCGACTGGAGGAAGCCCTTCGCCCGTTCGGTGAATTTCTCGAGGTTCATGTCGGTCCCTGTTAGCCTGTGACGGACAAATGGTGTGGCAATTCGGCAACACAAGAGGGGAGCGTAACGATCGCAATCCTGGGCGCAGCGCGCAACCTTCGGAAGCACTGCGGCCGGTGCATTGTTCCAGCAACACAGATTCGGTTGCAGCGGATACCAGCCGCATTATGTTCGGTTCGTCTTGGATACGGGGATTCTCGTCGAATGAAGTCTTATCGGATGCTTTGCGGCGCGGCTCTGCTCGCGCTCGTCGCCACCATGCCAGCCGCGGCGCAGCAGGCGCCCGCCGCCGCTGCCGCACCGGCAAAGCCCGTGCCTGTCGCCGAGCTCGTGAAGCGCGTCGACATTCCCTATGAGGAATTCACGCTCGCCAATGGCCTGCGCGTGATCGTCCACACCGATCGCAAGGCGCCGATCGTCGCGGTCTCGACCTGGTACGATGTCGGCTCGAAGCACGAGCCCAACGGCAAGACCGGCTTCGCGCATCTTTTCGAGCATCTGATGTTCAACGGCTCGGAAAACGCCCCCGGCGACTTCTTCGAGCCGCTGAAGCAGGTCGGCGCGACCGACTTCAACGGCACCACCAGCTTCGATCGCACCAATTATTTCGAGACGGTGCCGAGGCCCGCGCTCGATCGCGCGCTGTTCCTCGAGAGCGACCGCATGGGCTATCTGCTCGGCGCGATCGACCAGGCGGTGCTCGATGAGCAGCGCGGCGTCGTCCAGAACGAGAAGCGCCAGGGCGACAACCAGCCCTATGGCCTGGTGTGGTACACGCTGCTCGAGGAACTGCTCGGCAGCACGGCCTATGGCCACAATGTCATCGGTTCGATGGCCGACCTCGACGCCGCGAGCCTCGAGGACGTCAAGAACTGGTTCCGCTCGCACTATGGCCCGAACAACGCGGTGCTGGTGCTCGCCGGTGACATCGACGCGAAGGAAGCCCGCCCGCTCGTCGAGAAGTATTTCGGCGCGATTCCGGCCGGCCCCAAGAGCGAGCTGCCCAAGGTGACGGTGCCCACGCTCGCCGCCCCCAAGACGGTGGTGATGAAGGACCGCGTCGCTGCGACGATGATCCTGCGCAGCTGGGCCGTGCCCGGCCTCAACGACCCCGATTCGGTGCCGCTCGACGTGTTCGGCAACGTGCTCGGCGGCCTCGCCAGCTCGCGGCTCGACAACGAGTTGGTGCGCAAGGACAAGACCGCCGTGCAGGTCTCGGCGGGCGTCGAATCGATGGCGCAGCTCGGCGTCTTCCAGATCCAGGCGCTGGTGAAGCCCGGCGTCGATCCGGCGATCGTCTCGAAGCGCATCGACGAAATTCTCGCCGATCTGCTCAAGAACGGCCCCACCGCGGACGAAGTCCAGCGCGTCGCCACCACGCACGTCGCGGGCCGCATCGCGGGGCTCGAATCGGTCGGCGGGTTCGGCGGCAAGGCCGTGGCGCTCGCCTCGGGCGAGCTCTATTCGGACGATCCGGCGCACTACAAGAAGGAGCTGCTGGAAACTGCGCGCGCCACGCCTGCGCAGGTGAAGGCCGCCGCCAACAAATGGCTCACGCGACCGGCGCTGACGATCATCGTCGAGCCCGGCCAGCGCGAGGCCTATCAGGAAGCGCAGGCGCCGGCGCCCAAGCCCGCCGCTGCGGCCCCCCAGAGCGCAGTCGTCAAGGGAACGCGCGGCGAGATGCCGGGCGTCGCGCAGATCGGCGACCTCGACTTCCCCGACGTCACGCGCGCCAAGCTCTCGAACGGTATCGAGATCGTCTACGCCAACCGCACCGCGGTTCCGGTCACCCAGGTGGTGATGAGCTTCGACGCGGGCACTGCAGCCGATCCGGTGGGCAAGCTCGGCACGCAGAATCTGATGCTGTCGCTGCTCGACGAAGGCACGACCAGCAAGGATTCGATCGCGATCGCCGAGGCGCGCGAGCGGCTGGGGGCCCGTATCTCGACCGGCAGCTCGCCCGACCGCACCTATCTGGCGGTCGATGCACCCAGCCCGAACCTCGCCGGCGCGCTCGATCTGTTCGCCGACGTGGTGCTCCACCCGGCCTTTGCACCGGCCGAGGTCGAGCGCCTGCGTGCGAGCCTGCTCACCGGCATCGCCTCCGAGCTCACCAGCCCTCAGGGCCTTGCCGGCCGAGCGCTGCCGCCGCTGCTCTATGGTGCGGGCAACCCCTATGCGAAGCTCGCCGCCGGCTCGGGCGATCCGGCCGCGGTGAAGGCGCTCAGCCGGGACGATCTCGTCAATTTCTACAAGGGCTGGATCCGGCCGGACAAGGCCAAGGTCTTCGTCGTCAGCGATCGTCCGCTGGATGAAGTGAAAGCCGCGCTCGAGGCGCGCTTCGGCAACTGGCAGGGCCAGGGTGCCGCGGGCGTCAAGGCGTTCGACGTGGCGCCGAAGCCCTCTGCGCCGAAGATCCTGCTCGTCGACCGACCCGATTCGCCCCAGTCGCTGATCCTCGCCGCGCAGATGACGCCGCTCGATCCCAGGACCGAGCTGCTCACGCATTTCACGGCGAACCAGGTGCTCGGCTCGGGCTTCCTGTCGCGCATCAACATGGATCTGCGCGAGAACAAGCATTGGTCCTATGGCGCGGGCGGCGGCTACAACTGGCTCGAGCACGCGGTGCCCTACACGATCAGCGCGCCGGTCCAGGCCGACAAGACCGGCGAGTCGGTTCAGGCGATCCGCCAGCAGGTCCGCGACTTCCTCACGACCAAGGGCGTGACCGAGACCGAGCTGGTGCGCGAGGTCAACGGATCGACTCGCGAGCTCGCGGGCCGCTACGAGACTTCGGGCGCAGTGCTCTCGGCGATGCAGCAGAACGACCTGCGGCACCGTCCCGACAATTTCTTCGATACCATCGCGCAAAAATATCGCCGCATGACCGCGGCCCAGCTTGACGCTGCGGCACGCGGGGCTCTCGACCCCGACAAGTTCGTGTTCGTGGTCGTGGGTGACGCGAAGACCGTCCGCCCGCAGCTTGACAGCCTCGGCCTCCCCGTCGAGGTGGTCCCCGCAGCGGCGCTGGGCGGCACCTCGCCCGCGGCAGCGAAATAGCAAGCGGGAGAGACGCGATGGCCAATGTGGACGGAAGCTGGAACACGGTCACCAGGTCGCCGATGGGCGACCAGCAGGCGGTGCTCACGGTCCAGAGCAATGGCGACAGCTTCACCGGCACCTTCTCGGGCGGGCTGGGCACTGCCGACATCACCGACGGCAAGGTGAGCGGCGACACGCTCAGCTGGACGCTCGACATCAGCGTGCCGATGCCGATGACGCTCACCTGCGAGGCGACCGTCGACGGCGACGCGCTCAACGGTACCGTCACCGCGGGCGTGTTCGGCAGCTTCCCGATCACCGGCACCCGCGCCTGATCCAGGACCGAGGCTGAAACGAAAAGGCCCGCTTCCCCAAGGGAGGCGGGCCTTTTTCTTGCCGGTCCTCCCCCGGAGGGGGAGGTGGCGCGCGAAGCGCGACGGAGGGGTAGTTTCAGCGGGCGACGTCGCAAGTGGAGAATACCCCTCCACCGCCTTCGGCGGTCCCCCTCCCCCTCCGGGGGAGGATCGAGACCCTAGCTGCGCCGCACCCGCGTCACATGCCCCATCTTGCGCCCAGGCCGCACATTGGCCTTGCCGTAGAAGTGCACATGCGCGCCCGGCTCGGCGAGCAGTTCGCCCCAGCGGTGCGCGTCGTCGCCGATGAGGTTCTCCATCTCGACGTGCGATCCCGTCAGCGCGGTCGAGCCCAGCGGCAGCCCGCAGATCGCGCGGATGTGGTTCTCGAACTGTGAGGTTTCGGCGCCCTCGATCGTCCAGTGCCCGCTGTTGTGCACGCGCGG
>DATLJJ010000052.1:0-3837 GCA_035538975.1 Sphingomonas sp.
GATCGGCTGTTTGGCTTCGGCGAGGAAGGCGGCGAGCTCGGTGCCTGCGATCGCGAAGGCGAAGGTCGAATCGCCCTCGTCCGCGCGCGTGATCGCCGAGTTGACGCCGAGCACGCGGCCGCACCGGTCGAGCAGCGGCCCGCCCGAATTGCCGCGCGCGATGCTGGCGGTGTGGAGCAGTACGTTGGTGCCCTGCAGCGTGCGCGCGCCTGCGAACCCGCCCTGCGAGCGCACCGGCGACTGCGGCGTGATGAAGTCCGCCGCCGAGCGCGCTGTGGCGAGGTCGACATTGCCGGGATAGCCGAGCGCGATCAGCGAATCGCCGTCGCCGGGCGCCCCCGTGAAGAGCGTGAGCGGCGGCAGGTGGACGCCGCTGAACTCTATCAGCGCCAGGTCGCGCTCCTGGTCGATCGCGACGAGCCGGCCCTGATAGGATTTGTCGCCTTCGGAAGGCACGACGCCGATCACGACATTGTCGGGATAGCGATCGGCGAGCTCGACGACGTGCGCATTGGTGACGATCCGGTTGGGCGCCACCGCGAAGCCGCTGCCGTGGCCGAAGCCGACCACGTCATCGTCCACCACCGCGATGGTGACGATCCGCACCACGCCGCGGCCCGCAGCGGAGATGTCGTCGGCGCGAGCGGGGGAGCTCCAGGCAAACACCAGCGCCATGAGCATCAGCAACCGCCGCATCATCGTCTCGACCCCGTTTCGTTGGCGCGCAGCTTTCGTTCAAAAGTGACGGGCGTTCAAGCTGCGGGAGCATTGGCGGTTCCGAGTCACCCCGCCGCGGCGCGGGACGGTCTAGTTGGATGCCGGCGGAGTGTCCGTCGAGCTGCGGTCACTCCCCTCGGCAGCGCTCTTTTCCAGACGGGCCAGCATCTCGCGCGGGCTTTCATGGGTGGGTACTCCCATGAGGGCGTGTTTCTCGCGCTCCCGCTCCTCCTTCGCCTTTTCCTGTTCGCCCGCGTTCTTCTCCTTGTCGGGCAGCTGCAGCGCCGCAATCCGGATGATGTTGATCGCGTCCTTGACCAGTCCGCGGCTCTCGAAGTCCCTGGCGAGCTGATAACGGAGCTCGTCGTCCTGCGGCACGAGTTCCGGCGCGTGGAACAACCCGCTCTGGGCGCCTGCCGGGGGCGTGACGCCCTGCATCACGAAGGTGTCGTAATAGCCCTTGAAGACCTGCGGGTCGTCCTGGGTCTGCCTGGTCGCAGCGACGATCGGCGCACGCGCGGCATTCCAGGCACTCGCATCGGTGGACTTGGCGATCTGAAGCGCGCGCGCCTTGCCGAGTCCGTCGAAAAGCAGTGCCTTCGGATCGTTCGGCGCGGCTGCCAGCCAGCGGCTCGCGACGGCGGTCAGCTCGGCCTGATCTCCCAGAAGATAGGCGGTTTCGGCGCGGAGCCGGAGCGCGAACGGGTCGTTCGCGAAGCGCGCTGCGTCGCGGCGCAATTGCGCTGCAAACCGGGAACCCTCCTCGCGGGAGATGCCGGCATGGAGCCGGATGTCGTAGAGCATCAGGGCGTTCTGGGCGGGCGAGACCGGCGAAATCTGGACGTCGCCAAACGCAGTCGGCTTGAAGGTGACTGAACGTCCCGGAATCCCGCTGCGGCGCCGGCTGTATGCCTTGAGCTCGGCGTCGAGCTTGTCGAGATCGCCAAAGGCGTCGCGCGCCGCCTGCGCGAACGGCTTGCCCTGGTTGATCGCGAGCAGATATTTTTCGAGCTGCCCGTCGCGCTTGCCGCCGAACTGCAGATAGTGGGTGAGCAGCCAGCCCTCGGCATAGAGCATGTGAAGATCGTCGCCGAGGTCGTCATAGTTGCGCGCTTCGAGCAGCTTTCGCACCGGATACCATTGGGTGGTGGCGAAGGAGAGGTAGCGGACCACATTGGGCTTGTAGGGGCCGACGTCCACCGCGACACGCACCGCGGCGCCCCCAAGCCAGTCGCGGATCGCCGGCTGCACGTCGAAGGTGTAGCCGGGGCTCTCAGTCCGCGCCGCCCTGCTTCGGCGATTCGGCCTCGTCTACGATCTTGAGCGCGGCTGCTTCGCCGCCGCTGTCGATCGCGGTGACGATCTTCGTCGCATATTCGGCCAGCCCGCCGCCATGCGGATTGAACGCGAGGGGGCGCAGCGTCTCGCGCGCTTCCGCCACCTTCTTGTCGCGAAGCTGCACGACCCCGGCATTGAGCCTCAGCCCGGAATCCTGCGGCGCGAGGCTGAAAGCCTTGTAGAGCCCTTCGCGCGCCAGCGCCGGAGGCATCCCGGTCGCATCCGCGAAGCTGCGATAATAGAGCATCAGCGGCTCGGGATCCTCGGGATCGAGCTTGTTGGCGGCCGCAATCGTCCTGCGGATCGCCTTCCATGTCTCAGGCGAGAAGTCCTTTGCCTTGGCTGCCAGCGCCATGCGCGCCATCGCCTTGTAGCAAAGCGCCTCGACCAGCTTCGGGTCAGCGGCGAGGGCACGATCGGCCGCTGCCTCGGCCTCGGCCAGATCGCCTGCGTCATAGGCCGCTTCGGCAAGCGCACGCTGCACGGCGGGATCATTCGGGAACGGAGCCGCGGCTTTTTTAGCACGCGCATAGACGCGGAGCGCGGTCTCCTCGTCCACGCCTGCCTGCGAGCGGATCCGCACTGCCATCATGGCTTCTTCGCCCGGCGTGAGCCGGCGCAAGGTGATGGGGCCGGGGTTGAGCACCTTCGCGGGGATCTGCCGCGCCGAGAACCGGGTCCGCGCATAGCTATCCAGCTCGCGATCGAGCGCGTTCAAGTCGCCGAAGGATTGTCTGGCGGCCTCCAGCGCGGATTTGCCGCTGTTGATGGCCTTCAGATAATCCATCCCCTGACTTCCGCGCCGGCCGTCGATCATCAGGAAGTGCGTGAGCAGCCATCCGCGGCCGTAGAGCGATTCGACCTGCATATCGCCCAGCTTCCGTGCGTCCGGCGCGAGCATGCGCTCGGTCGACAGATTCTGGTCGAAGATTCCGCGCGCGCGATATTGCGGCGGATAGCCGATGATCACGCTCCCGTCCTTCTCGAAGCGGGCCGTGGCGTGGAACTCGGCGAAGCCCTCGACGAACCAGCCCGGATAGGCGGCATGCGGCCAGCCCGTGAACATGAAATGATGGGCATATTCGTGAAGGAGGATCGCGGTGGAGCTCAGGTCGGTATCGTCGGTGCCGGCAGACCGCGGCACGAAGGCGACCGGACCGGTCGCGCGGCTCTGGTAGAAACCCGCAGCATTGCGCGAGGTCGTGAGCCGCCGGATGTCGTTAATGTCGTCGACGACGAACACGGTGACTCGGTTCGCGGGCCCAACGGCGGGATCCGGCAGATTCCAGAGCACGCGCATCGCCTTGTCGAACCGCTCGAGCTGGTCGGCGAAGGTACGCAGCTTCTCGGGCTTCTGCTCCGAATAGACGACGAAATGCCGGGAACTGGCTTCGTGCCAGTCCGCATGTGCCGGAACTGCAGCCACGGCGAGCACTGCCGCCAAGAGCTTGCGAAACATGTGTAACTTCCCCCTTTTGCCCCGGCGCGAGACTAGAACAGACAGAGGGTGCGCGAATAGAAGAGAATCGACACGGGCTGCGCCGTTCAGACGAAGCTGTACGGGTCGACGTCGACCGCAACGCGCACCTTGGCGCTCCACTCGAGCTCGCCCAGCCACTCGCGGATCGCCTGCTGCACGTCGAAGGTGCGGCTGGCGTGGACGAGCAGGCGGAAGCGGTGGCGACCGCGCAGCATCGCGAGCGGCGCGGGGGCCGGGCCATAGACGTGGATTTCCTCGCCCTTGGGTGCTGCGCGACCGATCATCCGCGCGGTTTCCTCCGC
>DATLJJ010000053.1:0-1806 GCA_035538975.1 Sphingomonas sp.
TCCGCCCGCGCCTCGACCGCCAAGCAGGCGCAGTCGCGCATCAAGGCGCTCGCCAGGATGCAGCCGATCGCCGAGCTGGTCGACGATCCGACGCTCAGCTTCGCCTTCCCCAATCCCGACGAGCTGCGCCCGCCGCTGATCACGCTCGATCTCGCCAGTGTCGGCTATGACGAGAAGCCGATCCTCCAGCGGCTCAACCTGCGCATCGATCCCGACGACCGCATCGCGCTGCTCGGGCGCAACGGCAACGGCAAGACCACGCTGGCGCGGTTGCTCGCGGCTCAGCTCAAGCCGATGGACGGCGCGATGAACGCCAGCGGCAAGATGCGCGTGGGCTATTTCACCCAGTATCAGGTCGAGGAGCTCGACCGTAGCGAGACGCCGCTCCAGCACATGACGGTGATGATGAAGGGGGCGACGCAGGGCGCGGTGCGCGCGCAGCTCGGGCGGTTCGGCTTTTCGGGACCCAAGGCGACGACCGAGGTCGGCAAGCTCTCGGGCGGCGAGCGGGCGCGGCTGGCGCTGGCGCTGATCACGCGCGACGCGCCGCACATGCTGATCCTCGACGAGCCGACCAACCACCTCGACGTCGACGCGCGCGAGGCGCTGATCCAGGCGCTCAACGACTATACCGGCACGGTGGTGCTGGTTAGCCACGACCGCCACATGCTCGAGATGACCGCCGATCGGCTGGTGCTGGTCGACCAGGGCACGGCCAAGGAGTTCGACGGCTCGCTCGACGATTACATCGCCTTCGTGCTTTCGAAGGAAGGGCAGGGGCCCAAGGCGAGCAAGGCCGACAAGAAGGAGGCGCGCCGCGCCGCCGCCGAGGCGCGCGAGAAGGGCACCGAGCTGCGCAAGGCCGCCAAGGCTGCGGAGACCGAGCTGGCGAAGCTCACCGAGCAGCGCAGCGCAGTCGAACGCGCGATGTTCGATCCGGCATCGGCCGATGCGGCGCTGACGAAGCTTACCATGACCGAGCTGATGAAGCGCCGCGCCGAGCTGTCCGAGAGGATCGAGACCGCCGAGGCGCTGTGGATGGAAGCCAGCGAAGCGCTGGAGACGCTCGCGGCCTGACCTTCTTCTCCCCTCCCCCTTGCGGGAGGGGAACAATGGTTTGAAGCCTCCCCTTGCCGCATCGCCCTGTCGCGCTACACCTTTGCCCAAACGGGAGGGTGTAATGGCATCGCAGGCGCAGCCGAGCGCGAAGGATATGCGGCTGGTGATCAGCGCGTCCTCGCTGGGTACGGTGTTCGAATGGTATGACTTCTTCATCTACGGCACGCTCGCCGCGTCCGGGATCATCGGTCACACCTTCTTTCCCGCCGGCAATGAAGTGCTCCAGACGCTGCTCGCCTGGGCGGGCTTCGCCGTCGGCTTCGGTTTCCGGCCGCTGGGCGCGATCCTGTTCGGCTATCTGGGTGACCGGCTGGGGCGCAAATACACGTTTCTGATCACCATCACGCTGATGGGCGTGGCGACCGCCGGCGTGGGGCTGGTGCCGGGCTATGCCGCGATCGGCATGGCGGCGCCGGTGCTGATCATCCTGTTGCGCATCGCGCAGGGGCTGGCGCTCGGTGGCGAATATGGCGGCGCAGCGATCTACGTCGCCGAGCATTCGACCGACGGGCGCGCCGGCTATCACACCAGCTTCATCCAGGCGAGCGTGGTGGGCGGGTTCATCCTCAGCCTTGCAGTGGTGCTGCTCTCCAGGCTTGTCCTCGGCGACGTGTGGAGCAGCTGGGGCTGGCGGGTGCCCTTCCTCTTCTCGCTGGTGTTGCTCGTCATCTCCTTGTGGATGCGGCT
>DATLJJ010000054.1:0-5503 GCA_035538975.1 Sphingomonas sp.
GCCGCCTGCGCCAGGCACGGCATCGTCTTCGTCGCGCCCGACACCAGCCCCCGCGGCGAGGGCGTGGCCGACGACCCCGCCTATGACATGGGCCAGGGCGCCGGCTTCTACGTGGACGCCACCGAGGCGCCCTGGGCTGCACATTTCAGGATGCGCAGCTACATCGAGCAGGAGCTGCCTGCACTTATCGCCGCCGAATTCCCCGTCGACATGGAGCGGCAGGGAATCACCGGCCATTCCATGGGCGGCCACGGCGCGCTCACCGTCGCGCTGCGCAATCCCGGCCGCTTCCGCTCCGTATCGGCCTTTGCCCCGATCGTCGCGCCGTCACAGGTGCCGTGGGGCGAGAAGGCGCTGGCCAGCTATCTCGGCGCAGATCGCGCAAGCTGGCGCGACTATGACGCGGTCGCGCTGGTCGAGGGCGGTGCTCGTCCGCCCGAGCTGCTGGTCGATGTGGGCGACGCCGACCCCTTCCTGACCGAACAGCTCCGCCCGGAGCTGCTCCGCCAGGCCTGCGCCGCGGCAGGCATCCCGCTCGAGCTGCGCCTCCAGCGCGGCTACGATCACAGCTATTACTTCATCTCAACCTTCATGGCCGATCATATTGCCTGGCATGCGACGCGGCTGGGCGGCCGCTGAGCGCGCACTATATTGGATCGGCAAACCCGCCCCCGGAGACTTCCCCGAATGCGTCATTTCTCCCGTGCCCTCGCCGCGCTGGCGCTGCTCGCCGCCCCGCTGCCTGCCAATGCGCAGGCGACGCAGGACGCCGATCCGGCACTGTGGGTGGTAAAGGACGCCGACACGACGATCTATCTCTTCGGCACCGTCCACGTCCTGAAGCCCGGGCTGAGCTGGTTCGACGAGGCCGTGAAGACCGCGTTCGACAAGAGCGACGAGCTGGTGCTCGAGATGGTCGAGCCCGATGCGGCGACGATGCAGGGACTGATCTTCAAAACCGCGTTGAACCCCGCAGGGCCCGCGCTCACCGAGAAGCTGCCCGCCGGCAAGCGCGATGCCTTCACCAAAGCGACCGCCGACGTGGGCGTGCCGATCGCGGCAATGGAGCGCTTCGACCCTTGGTTCGCGGCCGTAACGCTCACCGTCGCGGGCCTCCCCAAGCTGGGATATGATCCGCAGAGCGGCGCCGAACGAATACTCTCGGCAGCAGCCAAAAGCACCGGCAAGGCCGTCATCGGCCTCGAGACCGCCGAGCAGCAGCTCGGCTATTTCGATGCGCTTCCCGAGCCGCTCCAGGTCAAGTTTCTGGTCTCGACGATCGATGACTTTCCCAAGATGGGCGAGACGCTCGACAAGATGGTCACGAGCTGGTCGACGGGCGACCCGGACGCGCTCGCCGCCGAGATGAACGAGGGAATGCGCGAGACTCCCGAGATCGGCAAGATCCTGCTCGCCGACCGTAACGTCCGCTGGGCGGACTGGATCGCCAGGCGGCTCGACAAGCCCGGCACGGTGTTCGTCGCGGTGGGCGCGGGGCATCTCGCGGGCCCTGACAGCGTCCAGGCGCAGCTTGCCGGGCACAAGCTCGCCGCCACGCGCATCCAATATTGAGCTCGCGCGCTTCTAGCCCGATGGCCAGTGAACCTCGTCCCTTCCTCGGCCTCGCGGCGGGTATCGCCGCGGGGCTCATAGCCTCGGCGGCGATGGCTGCATTCCAGTCACAGGCGCAGAAGCTCCTCCCCGACGAGGGTGGCGACGAGGATCCAGCCACGCTCAAGGCCGCCGACGCGGCAAGCGAGGCAGTCATCGGCGATCCGGTACCCGAGCCGTTCCGCGACCAGGCCGGCACAGCGGTCCATTATGTCGTCGGTGGCGTGCTGGGCGGTATCTACGGCGTGCTCGCCGAATATCGCCCCGAGGCCCGCTCGGGTTTCGGCAGCGCCTATGGCATCGCGACCGCCGCGCTGCTCGACGAAGCTGCGGTGCCGGCCGCGGGGTTCGCCCCCGCGCCCGCCGATACCCCCGCCGCAACGCACGCCTATGGCGCCGCCTCCCATCTCGTCTACGGCTGGGTCCTGGAAGGGGTACGCTGGCTGATCGCGGGCCGGCGCGGCTAGAACAGCAGCCCCTGCGGCGCGGGCTCGCGGCGCACGGGCTCGCGTCCGGTGCGGCGGATATATTCCTGCTCCGCGGTGTAGCGGACGTCGGGATCGCGATCACCGAGGAAACCGTGGAGCGAATCGTCGTCGATCTCGCTCCATTCCTTGCCGCGGTCGGGGCCGTAGCGCACGCGCGGCAGCAGCCCCGGTTCGCGTGACCATTGGATGAGCTGCTCGACGCTCGCCTCGTTGAGCATGTCGCGCAGATGGTGCGCGGTCACATAGGCATCGGGGAAGGCGCGGTGCGCCGGCAGACCGCGCTCGTGCACCAGCCCGTCGGGCTTGCGCCAGTAGCGAAGCATCTGGTTGGAGAAGCCGGGCGAGCTCGGCCACAGCCGCATCGCGCACTTCCAGGTGCAGATCCAGTCGGCGCCGCGCGTCAGCGAGGCGGTGCAATATTGCTGCTCGAAATCGGCACGGTGCGCAGCCAGCGCGACGCGCCGCGGCCAAGGATCGAGGATCGGGCGCGCGACATCGTGCCACCAGGGCGCGTCGGCGACATCTTCGTCACGGATATGGTGCACCGCCATGGTGAGCGGCGGAATCTGGCGCCCGGGATTGACCAGCCGGTTGCCGCCGTCCCCCTCCAGCTCCCAGCGGCCGTCGGGCTGGAGCGCCACGTCCTGCCAGCCGATCTCGCACACGCCGTGCACCGGCGGTGCCTGGCCGGTGGTTTCGAGATCGATGACGCGGATGACCGAAGGAATGGTGGAAGCCATGGCCTCCATGTGGGCCCTGACGCGTTGGGACACCAGCCCCTTACAGTGTTTCTACAGTGTTACAATTTGGCGACTTTATGTTACGGGCGGCCGCCCGCATGCCCGCGGCCCCGGATGATGGAGAAAGCGCGGATGTTGCGCGTCGCACTCGCTGCCCTGACGCTGGTCACCTTCGCCCGCCCCGCGGCCGCGCAGGAGGACGTCCAGGCATGGGGCACGCTGACCGGCACCACCGGCATCGCCCCGGGCACCGAGCTGTCGCTCGAGCTGGTCACGCGCGCGGGCGACAATGCGGGCGGCATCTACGAGATCGAGTTCGGGGGCATGGTCTCGCACGAGATCGCCAGGGGCGTGCGGGTTGGCGTCGGTTACGTCCGCGTTCCCAACTATCGCGACGGCGCGGTGAGCAGCATCGAGGACCGGCCGCGCCAGCAGATCAGCGCCAGCTTCCCCGGGATTGCGGGCGGCACGCTCTCCGCGCGTGTCCGCCTCGAGGAGCGCTTCCGCAATACCGGCAGCGACATGGGATTGCGGATGCGCCCAAACGTCCGCTGGGCGGTGCCGCTCGCCAGCGGATCGCCCACGCGCTTCTTCGTTCAGCACGAGAGCTTCATCACGCTCAATTCCACCGATTGGGGCCAGCACGCCGGCTATGAGCGCTGGCGCAACGGGCTCGGCCTCTCCACCGCGCTCGCGAAGAGCATCGACGGCGAGATCGGCTATCTCAACCAGCGTACCTTCGGCCGGAACGGCGCGCCGGACCGCAACGATCACGTGGCCACGCTAGGACTCGCCGTGCGCTTCTGAGCCGCTGCGCCATTGCGGCGCGAATGCCGGGCGCTATGTCGGGGTCCATGCCCGGCAACCGCGCCCGCGTCCTCGTCCTCCACCCCGCGCTCGGACCGCTCGATTATCGCGTGCCGCAGGGCATGCATGTCGAGCCGGGGTCGATCGTGGTGGCCCCGATCGGTCCGCGCCAATATGCGGGCGTGGTGTGGGAGCCCGAGCGGATGCCCACCGAGGAAATCGGCGACAATCGCCTGCGCAACCTGATCGCGGTCGCCGACGCGCCGCCGATTCCCGCGTCGGTCCGCCGCCTCGTCGAATGGACCGCCGACTATTATCTCGCCTCCCCCTCGGCCGTGCTCGCGATGGCAGTGCGCTCGACCGCGGCGTTCGAGCGCGCGCCGACGATCGTCGAGTACCGCGCCAGCGGCACGGTGCCCGGCCGGCTGACGCCGCAGCGCGAGCAGGCGCTGGAGCGGATCGGCGAGCGCCAAGGGCTGGTCCGCGAACTGGCGACGATCGCCGATGTCTCCGAAGCCGTGATCCGCGGGCTGGTGAAGACCGGCGCGATCGAATCGGTGGTCGTCGATACCGACACGCCCTATCCGCTTCCCGATCCGGGCTTCGCCCCGCCCGCGCTCAGCGCCGAACAGGCGGCCGCCGCACGCACGCTGCGCGAGGCGGTCGAGAGCCAGGCCTTCCATCCCTTCCTGCTCGACGGCGTAACCGGCTCGGGCAAGACCGAAGTCTATTTCGAGGCAGTCGCCGCGGCGCTCGCCGCGGGCAAGCAGACGCTGGTGCTGCTCCCCGAGATCGCGCTCACCGAGCCCTTCCTCACGCGCTTTACCCAGCGCTTCGGCTGCGAGCCGGTCGCCTGGCATTCGGGCCTGCGCACCTCGCAGCGCCGCCGCGCATGGCGCGCCATCTCCAGAGGCGAGGCTATGGTGACCGTGGGCGCCCGCTCGGCACTGTTCCTGCCCTACTCCAATCTCGGCCTGATCGTGGTCGACGAGGCGCACGAGACCAGCTTCAAGCAGGAGGACGGCGTCCATTATCATGCGCGCGACGTGGCGGTGATGCGCGGGCTGTTTGAGCAATGCCCGGTGATCCTCGCCTCGGCCACGCCCGCGATCGAGACGCGCCATCAGGTCGAGCTCGGCCGCTACGCCGAGCTCAAGCTGCCGGGGCGCTATGGCGCCGCCGAGCTGCCGGACATCGACGCGATCGATCTGATCAAGGAGCCCCCCGAGCGCGGCCGCTGGCTGTCGCCGCGGCTCGTGCTCGCCATCGACGCGGCTCTGGAGCGCGGCGAACAGTCGCTATTGTTTCTCAATAGACGCGGTTACGCCCCGCTGACACTCTGTCGCAACTGCGGGCATCGCTTCCAATGCCCCAACTGCACCGCCTGGATGGTCGAGCATCGGCTGATCCGCCGCCTCACCTGCCATCACTGCGGCCACACCGTTCCCACGCCGCGCGCCTGCCCCGAATGCGAGGAAGAGGATTCGCTGGTCGCCTGCGGGCCCGGAGTCGAACGCATCGCCGACGAAGTGGCGACGCTATGGCCCGACGCGCGCACGGCGATCGTCACCTCGGATACGCTCTGGTCCCCTGCCAAGGCCGCCGAGTTCGTCCAGCGGATGGAACATGGCGCGATCGACATCGTAGTAGGCACCCAGCTGGTTACCAAGGGCTATCATTTTCCCAACCTCACCGTGGTGGGCGTGGTCGATGCCGACCTGGGCCTCGACGGCGGCGACCTGCGCGCGGCCGAACGCACCTTCCAGCAGATCATGCAGGTCGCCGGACGCGCCGGGCGCGGCGAGAAGCCGGGCCATGTCTTCATCCAGACGCACGCGCCCGAGGCGCAGGTGATGC
>DATLJJ010000055.1:0-12384 GCA_035538975.1 Sphingomonas sp.
TCCTGCTCAAGCCTGCGACCTTCATGAACGAGAGCGGCCGGGCAGTGCGCGCGGCGATGGACTTCTACAAGCTGACGCCCGCGGACGTGACGCTGTTCCACGACGAGCTCGACCTGCTGCCGTTCAGGGTGAAGGTGAAGACGGGTGGTGGCACCGCGGGGCACAACGGCCTGCGCTCGACCGACAAGCACATCGGCCCCGACTTCCGCCGCGTGCGGATCGGCATCGGCCATCCGGGGCACAAGGACCGCGTCACCGGCTATGTACTGGGCAACTATGCCAAGGCCGAGATCGAGCCGCTGACCGACATGCTGGGCGCGATCGCGGCGGAGGCGGAGTGGCTCACCAGGGGCGACGACACCCGCTTCATGAACGACGTGGCGCTGCGGCTGCAGGACTGAGACGCCAGGTCTCCCCCAACGGAAAAGGGGCCCCGGTTTCCCGGAGCCCCTTCCCTGTTTCCGTGGATCGTCCGGCTTACTTCTTGCCGACGATGTTGCCGACGAGCCGCTGGTTGGCGCCGTTGAACACGCCCGAAGCAGCGAAGGTGAGGCCGATTTCCTTGGCCTGCGAGCCATAGAAGCCGCCGGTGACGGTGCCGTTGAGCGGGCTGCCCTGGAGGAAGCTGCCGTTGAACAGCGTCGACTTGGTCGCCCAGGAGGCCTGGGCCGTGAAGGTCCCGTAGGGGACCGGTGCGCCGCCGCCGGTTCCGGGCGTGGTGAGGTTCATCGTGAGGTCGATGAGGCTGGTCGCGAAATTGACCGAAAGCGTGACGGTACCCGACACGCGGGTGACCGTGGTGGTCGTCCCCGCGACGCTCACCAGCTGGCCGCTCACCGTGGCCGTATAGGCCTGGGTGCCGGTGGTCGGCAGGTCGGTCGACGCGGTGTTGTAGCCGAACACGCCGGTCGTGAAGCGCTTTGCACCCGCGGTCGAATCGCCGCGCCACCAGTTCATGTAGCTGACGTTGGTGAGCTGGAGCGCGGTGTTGCTCGTCACCTGCGACGGGATGGTGTTGTTGAGGAACTCGAGCTGCGTGAACTTGCCCGGAGTGGTGGTGTCGTTGTTCCGGAACACGAACTCGGTGACCGAGGGCGCGGGCTGAACGGTGGCGTTGGCGACGGTGAAGCGCGATTCCTCACCTGCCTCGTTCACCACATAGGTTGCCGTCGCGATCGCGTTGCTGGTCGCGAGGCTGACGCGCGACGAGAGCGTCTCGGTGCTCACGGTGCCCAGCGACACTGCGCCCGCGGCCGGATCGCCGGTGTAGCTCAGCGCAGCGTTGATCGTGTTGAACTGCGCCGCCGCGGCGAGCGGGAACGCTGCGTAGGTGGGCGACGCGGTGGGCGTCGGAGTCGGAGTCGCGGTGGACGTGGGGCTGGGCGTGGGCGTGGGATCGTCGTCACCGCCGCTACAGCTTGCCAGCGCCAGCGTCGCCGCGGTGGCGCTCATGATCATGTGACGGCGAATCATTCCCTGCTCCTTGTAAAGGCTACAATGCCGAAAAGGCTTGGCGCTCCTGTACCCCAGGTGAACGGGGCCACGTCAAGCCGCGTCCCTGACAGGACGGAACGAATGCGCCGGAGCCGCATCCGCCGGACTCAACAGGCGCGCATCACATAGGGGCGCGTCTCGTAGGGCGGCGCGAGCGCCTCGACCCAGGCACCATGGGCATGGGTGAGCGCGACGAGCTGCATCGGCGTGTCGCCGGGCCAGCCACGCACGCGCACCTCGTGGCGGTGGAGGTCGCGGTTGGGCTCCATCATCACCCAGCCGAGCGGGCGTTCGGCCGTGGCGTGCGCGCCTGCCGTCTGCATCGCATCGGCGATCCGCCGCTGGGTCGCCTCGGGGAGATACTGCCAGACCACTGAATGCATCAGCACGCGCGTGACGCCTTCGGCCTGCGGCTCGGCGAGGCGCGCCTCGACCCAATCGGCGGCGTCGCCCTGAACGAGATCGACGCCCTCGGTCCGGACCATCGCGATCGTCTGCTCGAGCCGCGCCTGCCGCTCGACATTATCGACCCAGCAATAGGCCTGGAGCCGCTCGGCATCGCTATTCCCCGACAGATCGAGGGGTTGGATATCGACGCCGCGTGTTCGAACGATCTCGACCGGCGCATCAGGCGGCGGAGGACCGCGCCATTCGGGTCGGATCTCGACGGGCGAATCAGCCGGACCTGCGCGCACGCCGTCCAGATCGAAGCGGTAGCGGCCGATCAACAGGTTGAGGCCGGCACTCGATCCGATCTCGAGCACGTCGAAGCGCGGGCCGTAGCGCTGCGCCAGATGGAGGATGCCGGTCATCAGTCCGGCCGAGCGCCCCGCCTCGTTGGTTTGCGGTGGACCGTCGAGCCAGGGGAGCAGCTCGGCATCGTGCGTCACAAGCACTTCCCGAAGGATCGCGGCGACGCGCTCCGGGGCTTGCTCCAGGCCCGCGAACACCGGCGCGAGTTCAGGGACCCCGCGGCGGTGGAGCGCGTGGAGCCCGCCGACCAGCCGCAGCGCAAGCGCATCGGCCACCGGCTCGCCCGGCCAGTCGAGCACACGACGTCCGGTCTCGCTGTCACGCGTCAGCGCGTCGGCCAGCACGGCGGAAATCCTTGCGGTGATCGGCGCGGCCATCGCCATGCAATAACCGGCCTGGATGCGGAAGCTCTCGCGGTTCGCCGCCTCGTCTGCCATGCGACTGCCCTCCGCCCTCGCTGTTGCGCCCGAGGCACCCCGCAAGTAAAGCCCCGCCATCCCATGCAGGAACCGCTCATCCTTGCCGTGCCGAAAGGCCGAATCCTCGACGAGGCGCTGCCGCTGCTCGCGGCTGTCGGAATCGTGCCCGAGCCCGCCTTCTCGGACGAGGGCAGCCGCGCGCTCAGATTCAAAACCAACAGCCCCGCGATCGACCTGATCCGCGTTCGTGCGTTCGACGTGGCGACCTTCGTTGCGCACGGCGCCGCGCAGCTGGGCATCGTCGGATCGGACGTGCTGGCGGAATTCGATTATTCCGAGCTCTACGCGCCGGTGGATCTGGGGATCGGCAAATGCCGCGTCTCGGTCGCCGAGCCCGTCGACCTGGCTGCGAAGGACGATCCGCGCGGCTGGAGCCATGTGCGCATCGCGACCAAATACCCGCACATCACGCGCGCGCACTTCGAGGCACGCGGCGTGCAGGCCGAGTGCGTGAAGCTCAACGGCGCGATGGAGCTGGCGCCGGTGCTCGGGCTGGCGCCGCGGATCGTGGATCTGGTCTCCTCGGGCCGCACGCTCAAGGAGAACGGGCTGGTCGAAGTCGAGGTGATCGCCGAAGTCACCAGCCGGCTGGTCGTCAACCGCGCCGCGTTCAAGACGCGCGCAGGCGAAGTAGTGCCGCTGGTGGACGGGTTCCGCAGGGCCGTGGAGAAGAAGGCGGCATGATCCGGCTCGACTCCTCGACGGACGGCTTCGCCGACGCCTTCACCGCGCTGGTCAACGCGCGACGCGAGGCCGATGCGGATGTCGCGCGCGACGTCGCGGCGATCGTGACCCGCGTGCGCGAGGAAGGCAATGCTGCGCTTCGGGAGCTGACCCAACGCTTCGATCGCTTCGACCTCGACGCGAGCGGCTGGACGCTCGACCGCGCCGACTGCCTCGCCGCCTATGAGGGGCTGACGCCCGAGCTGCGCGACGCACTCGAGCTCGCCGCGGAGCGGATCGCCACCTATCACGCCAAACAGCGCCCCGAGGATCGCGACGAGATCGACGATCAGGGCATCCGGCTGGGCGCACGCTGGCGCGCTGTGGATGCGGCCGGCGTCTATGTGCCCGGCGGTCGCGCAGCCTATCCCTCGTCGGTGCTGATGAACGCGATCCCGGCCAAGGCCGCGGGCGTGCGCCGGCTGGTGATGGTGACGCCGACGCCGAACGGCGAGGTCAATCCGCTGGTGCTCGCCGCGGCGCATGTCGCGGGCGTGGACGAGATCTGGCGCGTGGGTGGCGCACAGGCGATCGCGGCGCTCGCCTATGGCACCGAGCGGATCGCGCCCGTCGACGTGATCACCGGCCCCGGCAATGCCTGGGTCGCCGAGGCCAAGCGCCAGCTCTATGGCGTGGTGGGGATCGACATGGTCGCGGGTCCGAGCGAGATCGTCGTCGTCGCGGACGGCAAGAACGATCCCGAATGGATCGCCGCCGACCTGCTGAGCCAGGCCGAGCACGACCCGACCAGCCAGTCGATCCTGTTCACCGACGATGCGAGCTTCGCCGACCGCGTGGCCGGGGCGGTGGACGCGCAGATCGAGCAGCTCGCGACCCGCGATACGGCACGGGCGAGTTGGGAGGCGAACGGCGCGATCGTGCTCGTACCTTCCCTTGCCGACGCGCTCCCGCTGGTCGACCGGCTGGCGCCCGAGCATCTCGAACTCGCCTGCGACGAAGCCGATGCGCTGTTCGAGCAGGTCCGCCACGCAGGATCCGTATTCATCGGCCGCCACACGCCCGAGGCAGTGGGCGACTATGTTGCCGGCCCCAATCACGTACTCCCGACGGGGCGGCGCGCGCGGTTCGCCTCGGGCCTCTCGGTGCTCGACTTCATGAAGCGCACCAGCTTTCTGGCGCTCGACGAGGCGGGGCTGGCGGCGATCGGTCCGGCGGCGGTGGCGCTGGCCAATGCCGAGGGGCTGCCGGCGCACGCGCGTTCCGTGGCAATCCGGCTCGGACAGAGCTGATGCGGACGCCCGACCTGCACGAGGATGGTTTGGCCCTGGAGAGCGCAGTCGATTATCACCTGCTCCATCCGGAGACGTTCCAGATCCCGGACGAGCAGGTTCGCCGCACCCTGCGCCCGGGCGACTTCGCCAAGCTGATCTTCGCCATCGCCGTCGAGGATGGCGACGAGCCTATCTACGAACGCATGTGGGTGGTGGTGCGCGAGGTCGTAGGCGACACCTATTTCGGTCTGCTCGATAACGAGCCTGACATCGACGAGAACGACGAATTCTGGCTGGGGACCGAGCTCCCGTTCGGCCAGGAGCATGTCATCGACGTTCAGGCGGGCGACGCGGAGAGCCGCACCTATGCAACGCGAACCCCGCTCAGGAGCTGGCCCCGCAGCTGAACACGACCGCTTGCTCCGCTCCGTTCGACATTGCAGGATCGCGGACCGATGCAGGATGCCCCCGCCTTCGCCGCTGAATGGTGCGCCGCCTGGAACGCGCACGACCTCGACGCGGTGCTCGCCCATTTCCATGACGACGTGGCCTTCACTTCGCCCGTGGCAGCGAAACTGCTGCCGGAGACGGGCGGCCGAATCGTCGGCAAGGCAGCGCTGCAGGCCTATTGGGAGGAAGGACTGCGGCGTATCCCCGATCTGCATTTCACGGTCGAGCGTGTGTTCGCTGGCATCGATGCAATCGTGATCCAGTATCGCAACCAGCGGGGCGTATCGGTCAGCGAAGTGCTGGTCTTCGACGGCGATCGCGTCCGTTCGGGCCACGGCACCTACCCGGTGGGTATCGACAATCCGGCCGGAACCTCCGCGCCGAACGGCTGATCGCAGCCTTTGCCTTTGGCAGCGCACACGCCTATCTGCCGCCGCTATGCCAAGTCCCAAAGCAAAGACCCGTTCCAAGGCCCGCGCCGCTGCGCGGCTCGCCGCCGTGCAGGCGCTCTACCAGCGCGAGATGGAAGGCACTGCCGTGCCTGCGCTGCTCCACGAATTCCATCAGCACCGGCTCGGCGCCGTCATCGAAGAGGTCGAATATGCCGAAGCCGACGTGCTCTTCTTCGACGACGTCGTGAAGGGCGTCGACGCGCGACGCGACGAGATCGACGCGCTGATCGCGTCGAAACTCTCTTCCGACTGGAGCCTCGAGCGGCTCGACAAGCCGATGCGCCAGATCCTGCGCGCGGGCACCTATGAGCTGCTCGCGCGCGCCGACGTGCCGGTTGGCGCGGTGATCAGCGAGTATCTGGACGTAACCGACGCCTTCTACGACCGGCGCGAGAAGGGCTTCGTCAACGGCATCCTGGATGCCGTGGCGAAGGAAGTGCGGGGTTGATCCGAATCCTCCCCCGAAGGGGGAGGGGGACCAGCCGCAGGCTGGTGGAGGGGTATTCTCCACTTGCGGCTTCACGTGCTGAAACTGCCCCTCCACCGCCTTCGGCGGTCCCCCTCCCCCTCCGGGGGAGGATCGGCAGATGACCGAAGCCGAATTCATCGCTGCACTGCGCACCCTTCCCCTCGCCCGTGGAGCCGAGGGGCTGGCCGACGATTGCGCGACGCTCCGCATCGGCGGGGAGACGCTCGTCCTCACGCACGATGCCCTCGCTGAGGGCGTGCATTACCTTGCCGGCACGGATCCGGCCGATGTGGCGTGGAAGCTGGTCGCGGTGAACCTCTCCGATCTGGCGGCCAAGGGCGCCGAGCCGTTGGGCGTTCTGATTGGCGCGGCGCTGATCCCGGGAGCCGAGCGCTTCGTGGAAGGGCTGCGCAATGTCCTCGCGGCCTATGGCGTGCCGCTGCTCGGCGGCGACACGATCGCACTCGAGCCCGGCACCCCTGCGAGCTTCGGCTGCACCGCGATCGGCCGCGCGACCGCCACGCCTATTCCGACACGCGCAGGGGCAAAGCCCGGCGACGCGCTCTTCGTCGCCGGCACGGTCGGCGCGGCGATGCTCGGTTTCCGCGCAGGCGACGGCGAGGCCTATCTGCGCCCGCGCCCGCTGCTCGCCGAAGGCCGCGCGCTCGCCTCCCATGTCCATGCGATGATGGACGTGTCCGATGGGCTGCTGCTCGACGCGCGACGCATGGCGGAAGCGAGCGGCTGCACTGCAATGCTGTCGCTCGATGCCTTCCCCTTCGCTCCGGGCGTCGCGCCCGAGGACCGGATCGCCGCTGCGAGCTGGGGCGACGACTATGCCCTGCTCTTCGCCGCGCCCGCCGGTTTCGAGCCTCCGGTGCCGGCCGTGCAGGTCGGAATCATGGTGCAAAAAGGTCCCGAGCCCTTGCTGCTAGACGGCGCAAAGCCGCCCGAAAAGCTGGGCTACGAACACGGCTGACGCGCGCCTTGCGCTCTCCAGGGGGCCCCGATACGCTCCCCCCTTCCGAGACCGACAAAGATCGGCGCGGATTTTTCCAAAAGTTCTAGGGGAAGGACTGCACCGGATGACGATTGTTTACCTTGCAATCGCCTGCGGCCTGATAGCCGTGGCCTATGGGCTGTTGACCAGCCAGCAGGTGCTGAGAGCACCTGCCGGCAACGAGAAGATGCAAAGCATTGCCGCCGCGATCCAGGAAGGCGCAAAGGCGTATCTGGGCCGGCAATATACGACCATCGCCATCGTCGGCGTCATCGTCGCCGTCGTGCTGTTCTTCACGCTGGGCGGTCTCTCTACCCTGGGCTTCGTGATCGGCGCGGTGCTTTCGGGCGTCGCGGGCTATGTGGGCATGAACATCTCGGTTCGCGCCAACGTCCGCACTGCCGAGGCGGCGCGCGGATCGCTCCAGGGCGGGCTCACCCTCGCCTTCCGCTCGGGCGCCATCACCGGCATGCTCGTGGCAGGCCTGGGGCTGCTCGCGATCGCCGGGCTCTTCTGGTACCTGGTCGACGTAGCCGGGCACGCGCCCAACGACCGCACGGTCATCGGCACGCTGACCGCGCTGGCCTTCGGCGCTTCGCTGATCTCGATCTTCGCGCGTCTCGGAGGCGGCATCTTCACCAAGGCCGCTGACGTCGGCGCCGACCTCGTCGGCAAGGTGGAAGCGGGCATTCCGGAGGACGACCCCCGCAACCCCGCAGTGATCGCGGACAATGTGGGCGACAATGTCGGCGACTGCGCCGGCATGGCGGCCGACCTGTTCGAGACCTATGTCGTGACGCTCGGCCTCACCATGGTCTCGATCGCGCTGCTGATGCGCGGGCTCGACACCGCGCTGCTCACCAACCTGATGTCGCTGCCGCTGATCGTCGGCGGCGTGTGCATCATCACTTCGATCATCGGCACCTACATGGTCCGGCTCGGCAAGGGCCAGTCGATCATGGGCGCGCTCTACAAGGGCTTCTGGACCACCGCGGTGCTCTCGATACCGGCGATCTGGCTCGTCACCAGCTATGCGCTGGGCGACATGAACGCCGAGATCGGCGGGGTGCCCGCGCTCGGCAGCCTGGTCGAGGGTCCGCTCACCGACGAGGCATTGGCGGGGCTCGCCGCCGGCCCGTCCTTCACCGGATGGGACCTGTTTATCTGCATGATGATCGGCCTGGCGGTGACCGGCCTGCTGGTGTGGATCACCGAATATTACACCGGCACCAACTATCGCCCGGTCAAGTCGATCGCCAAGGCATCGGTGACGGGCCATGGCACCAACGTGATCCAGGGGCTGGCGATCAGCCTCGAATCGACTGCGCTGCCGACGCTGGTGATCGTGGTGGCGGTGATCGCCTCCTACCAGATCGCGGGAATCATCGGCGTGGCCTTCGCCGCGACGTCGCTTCTCGCGCTGGCGGGCATGGTCGTCGCGCTCGACGCCTATGGTCCGGTGACCGACAACGCCGGCGGCATCGCCGAGATGGCGGGGCTCGAGGACGAAGTGCGGCACAAGACCGACGCGCTCGACGCGGTGGGCAACACCACCAAGGCCGTGACCAAGGGCTATGCGATCGGATCGGCGGCGCTCGCGGCGCTGGTGCTGTTCGGCGCCTATACGACCGACCTCAAGGAGTTCTTTCCGGACACCGTGGTCGATTTCTCGCTGAACAACCCGTACGTCATCGTCGGGCTGCTGCTGGGCGCGCTGCTGCCCTATCTGTTCGGCGCCTTCGGCATGACCGCCGTCGGCCGCGCGGCCGGATCGGTGGTGGAGGACGTCCGCAACCAGTTCCGCGACAATCCGGGCATCATGGAGGGCACCAGCCGGCCCAACTATGCCCGCACCGTCGACATCGTCACTCGCGCGGCGATCAAGGAGATGATCATCCCCTCGCTGCTGCCGGTGCTGAGCCCGATCGCAGTCTATTTCATCATCACTGCGGTCGGCGGCCAGGCGCAGGGCTTCGCCGCGGTGGGTGCGATGCTGCTGGGCGTGATCGTGTCGGGCCTGTTCGTCGCCATTTCGATGACGTCGGGTGGCGGCGCGTGGGACAATGCCAAGAAGTACATCGAGGACGGCAACCACGGCGGCAAGGGCTCGGAAGCCCATAAGGCAGCCGTGACCGGCGACACGGTGGGCGACCCCTATAAGGACACCGCCGGACCCGCGGTGAACCCGATGATCAAGATCACCAACATCGTCGCGCTGCTGCTGCTCGCGGCGCTGGCGGGAGGCCATGTGGCGGGCTGAGCCCACGGCCGAACGTGAGTGAATTCCTGCCCCGCCCGGAGCGATCCGGGCGGGGTTTTGTTTGCCTGGCGCCGCTCTGCTAAGGGCCGCGCGTGACTCAGCCCGAACTCCCGATCCACGTCGCCGCTCTCTACCAGTTCACGCGCTTCGACGACTGCCCCGCCATCCAGCCCGCCCTCGCCGCACTCTGCGACGCGAAAGGCGTCAAGGGAACGTTGCTGCTCGCGCCCGAGGGGATCAACGGCACGATCGCGGGCAGCGACGCCGGTATCGCGGCAGTGCTCGCGCACATCCGCGCCCTGCCGGGCTGCGCCGGACTGGACGTCAAGCATTCGCGCGCGGCGACGATGCCCTTCCATCGGATGAAGGTGCGGCTCAAACGCGAGATCGTGACCATGGGAGCGCCCGACCTCGATCCGGCGGCCGTCGGCGACTATGTCGCGCCGCAGGACTGGAACGCGCTGATCGACCGGCCCGACACGATCGTGATCGACACGCGCAACGACTATGAGGTGGCGGTCGGCAGCTTCGACGGCGCGATCGATCCGGGGACGAAGAGCTTCCGCGAATTCCCCGACTGGGTGCGCGCGCATCGCGACGAATGGGCGCAAGGCGGGAGCATGCCGAAGATCGCGATGTTCTGCACCGGCGGCATCCGCTGCGAGAAGGCGACGGCGTTCCTCAAGGCCGAGGGGCTGGACGAAGTCTATCATCTGAAGGGGGGGATCCTCGCCTATCTCGAGCAGGTTCCGCCCGAAGACAGCCGGTGGCAGGGCGAATGCTTCGTCTTCGACGAGCGGGTGGCAGTAGGGCACGGGCTCGCGCCCGGCTCGCACAGCCTGTGCCGCGCGTGCCGCATGCCGGTGAGCCCCGACGATCGCGACTCGCCCCTGTTCGTCGAGGGCGTGGCCTGCCCCGCCTGCCACGCCGAGCGCAGCGAAGAACAACGCGAGCGCTATGCCGAACGCCACCGCCAGGCGGAACTCGCGGCGGCGCGGGGCGAAGCGCATGTCGGCGCACGGCTCCCGGGCCGGGCCAGGGACTGAGCTGCTGCCGCTATTCGACCCGGTTAGAAGCTGAGGCCGAGCAGCCGTCCGACAAAGATCAGCACCATCGCGCCGACGATCGACGCGAGAAAGCCCGCCGGCTTGAGGGGCTGCACGCCAGGTTTGATCCAGTTGCTGATCAGCCCGGCGAGGAAGGAGCCCGCGATGCCCAGCACGATGCTGGCGATCCAGCCCATGTGCACGGCGCCCGGATAGAAAAACCGGGCAAGGATACCCACGATCAGGCCCACGATGATCGTCGAGACGATGTTGCCGACGCTCATTTACTCCCTCCTGCTCTGGTTGTTCGAGCCGAAGGCTATGCCCAATCGTGCAGCCTGACAATCGGTGAGTCCTGCGTTTACTGCAAGGAGACCGCAGGCATTTGCCACCCAGAGGTTTCTGGAAAATCGCGCGCTCGCTCGCTATCTCGCGGGGTAGCGGACGGGAGCTTCTTTCCTCTCCGCCTTCCCTTTTCGCGCCGGGCAGAGTAAAGGCACCGCCAATTTTCGCTGGCGCTCAGCTTGAGAGGCATATTTTTTGGCCAAAGAAGAACTGCTTGAAATGCGCGGTCAGGTCGTTGAGCTTCTGCCCAACGCCATGTTCCGCGTCCGGCTCGAGAATGATCACGAGATCCTCGGCCATACCGCCGGCAAGATGCGCAAGAACCGCATCCGCGTGCTGGTGGGCGACGAAGTGCTCGTCGAGCTCACGCCCTACGACCTGACCAAGGGTCGCATCACTTACCGCTTCAAGTGACCCGCGCCGCAGGGGCGGGTCATCCCGGCGCAGGCCGGGAGCCAGAATGACAGGAGCCCCCTTGCGGCTCGTCCTCGCCTCCACTTCCCCGCGCCGTCGCGATCTCCTCGCGCGCATCGGCGCCGTACCCGACCGAATCGCCGCGCCCGACGTGGACGAGGATGTGCGGCCCGGCGAGACTCCCCGCGCCTATGTGCTGCGTGTGGCGATCGACAAGGCGCGCGCCGTGCCGCGTGAGGCCGACGAGATCGTGCTGGCAGGCGACACCACGATCGCGGTCGGCCGTCGTATCCTCGCCAAGCCCGAGGATGAGGCCGATCTGCGCCGCATGCTGAGCCTGCTCTCGGGCCGGCGCCACCACTGTCTTTCCGCCGTCTGCCTGATCGATACCGAAGGCAAGGTGCGCACGCGGCTTTCGGACACCGTCGTGATCTTCAAGCGCCTGACCCAGGCGGAGATCGATTGGTACGTCGCGAGCGGCGAAGGCATGGGCAAGGCGGGCGGCTATGCGATCCAGGGCCGCGCCGAGGCCTTCGTCCGCTATCTGGCCGGCAGCCATTCGGGTGTTGTCGGGTTACCCGTGTTCGAGACGCGCGCGCTGCTCGAGTCCGCGGGCTACGCGCTTGGCTGAGTGGCTCTACGAGGCCGGGATAGGCGAGGTCCGCGCCGCGCTCGTTGCGCGCGGCACCATCTGGAAGGCCCGGATCGAGCTTGAAGGTACGGGGCCTCGCGAAGGCGCCATACTCTCCGCCCGGCTTGCCGATCGCAGCACGGGCAAGGTGACGCTCGACACCGGCGGCGAAGCTCTGTGCGATCCGCTGCCCCAGGGTATCACCCAGGGGGCGGTGCTCAAGATACGGATCGTGCGCGAGGCAATCCCCGAGCCCGGCCGCGCCAAGTTACCCAAGGCTGTCCCCGCAGCGCCCGACGCTTCGCTCGGCGACGGGCCCGACCTGCTCGCCCGCATCACCGGCACCGGCCTGCCCGTCCGGCAGTTGCGTCCGCACGAACCGGACCTGCTCGAAGAGGCGGGCTGGTCCGAAGTGCTCGACGAGGCAGTCACCGGCGAGATCGCGTTTCCCGGCGGCGCGCTTCGCCTCTCCCCCACTCCCGCGATGACCTTGTTCGACGTCGACGGGTCCGGCCCGCTCGAGCCACTTGCGGTCGCCGCCGCGCATGCTGTCGCGCGGGCGATCGAGCGGCATGGCATCGCGGGCTCGATCGGGATCGACTTTCCCACGCTCGCAAGCAAGGCCGCGCGTCAGGC
>DATLJJ010000056.1:0-4173 GCA_035538975.1 Sphingomonas sp.
GCGATCAGCCCGTCCCAGATGGTGTGGAGGTTGAGCTTCTCGGTGACGTAATCGCCATAGGCGGCGCGTGCGCGGTTGCCGCCCAGATCGGCACGGTCGCCGGCGTGGAGCGGCTGGTGCAGGTCGCCGACGAAATGGACGAGGAAGGCGAGGGCCATCACGCGCTCGCGCACCGGCACCTTCCTGTCCTTGAGCAGCTTCAGATTGCGCTCGACCTGCGCCGAGACGCAATTGCCGTCGGGGCAGTTCGACTTGATGTCGAACGGCTTGCAGATGTTCACATTCTGATAGTGCCAGTTGTAGGCGTAGCTGAAGCGCGGCCCGAGCGTCTTGATGCAATCGGCCCAGACGCTCGCTTCCTCGATCGTGCGCGCCGGGCAGGTGGGCGTCTCGAGCAGCGCCTGGTGCGACAGCAGGCGGCGGATCTCGGTCTGCACGGCGGGGCTGACGTTCTTGTAGGCGATCGCGGCGACGGTCTCATGGCCGAACTCCCACCAGGCGTTGGCGGGGGCGGCGACGAAGGCGGCGGCGAGCGCGAGCAGCGCGAGGAAGCGGCGAATCATGGGAGCGCCTTACGCAATCCTCTCCGCGAGGGGGAGAGGGGGGATTTACGGTCATTCCTCGCCGTAGAAGGCGACCATGCGTTCGCCGGCGGAGGAGGCGCGGGCGCGGTACATGCCCGGCGTGTTGAAGCTCCACGCCATCTCGCCCGTGGGGCCGGTGACGATCACGCCGCCGGTGCCGCCCAGTGCCTTGGTTTCGGCCATCACCGTGTCGGCCGCAGTCTTGAGGCTCTCGCCCTTGAAGCGGACACGGGCGCAGATCTCGTGCGCGACGCCTTCGCGGATGAAATATTCGCCCGAGCCGGTGGCGGAGACGGCGCAGGCGCGGTCGTCGGCATAGGTGCCCGCGCCGATGATCGGCGAATCGCCGATCCGGCCCCAGCGCTTGCCAGTGAGCCCACCCGTGGAGGTGGCCGCGGCGACATGGCCGTGGCTGTCCATCGCCACGGCGCCGACGGTGCCGTATTTCAGGTCGACGTCGAACCAGCCGAGCTTGCTGTCGGTCTTCATCTTGTCGAGCTGGCGGCGGCGTTCGGGGGTGCCGAACCAGCTGTTGTCGACCTGCTCGAGCCCCTGCTCGCGCGCGAACTGGTCGGCGCCGGTGCCCGACAGCATGACGTGCGGGCTCTTCTCCATCACGGCGCGCGCGGCGGCGACCGGATGGCGCGTAGTGGTGGTGCTGGCGACGGCGCCCGCCGCGCGCGTGCGGCCGTCCATGATCGCCGAATCGAGCTCGTTGCGCCCCTCCCAGGTGAAGACCGCGCCGCGGCCCGCGTTGAAGTGCGGGTCGTCCTCAAGCACCTGGACCGCGGCCTGGACGGCGTCGAGCGCATCGCCGCCGCTCGCCAGCACCTTCTCGCCCGCCGCCAGCGCCGCCTCGAGCCCGGCGCGCACGCCCGCCTCCTGCTCGGGAGTCACGCGGCTCTTCTCGATGATGCCGGCGCCGCCGTGGAGCACCAGGGTCCATTTGGGGCGCTGCGCCTGCTCCTGAGCCTGGGCGGAAAGCGGCATGAGCAATACTCCGAACAACAGGGGCAAGAGGCGCATTCACTGCACTCCCAGGGCTGGCGCCGCTTTCGTAGCAGAAGCGGCGCGTCGCGCCAGCGGCCTCAGTCCGATCAGGGGGCGCAGCCAGCCGACCTTGCGGCCCGCCAGATAGAAGATCCAGCAGCCCGCGACGGTCGTGACGAGCAGGATGGCGAACTCGGCGCCCGCGGGCAGCGCGAAGCGCAGCAGGTACCAGCCGACGACCACGATGATCGTCTGGTGGATGATGTAGAAGGGGAACACCGCCTCGGTGAGCATGTGCCGCCAGGGATGGTCGCGGTTCCAGAAACGGTCGGCGAGCCCGATCAGCGCGACGATCGCGCACCAGCCCATCACCAGCCGCGCGGCGGCGAAGGGCAGGCGGAGCGTGGTATTGGGGATCGCGCCGAGATCCCAGAGCAGCAGGATCCCCGCGACCATGGCATAGCCGAGAAGCGCGAGCAGCCCGGCGGCGCGCCACCAGCGCCGGATGGCTGCCCAGACCCGGGGCGCGTCGGCGAGGAAGACGCCGAACAGGAAGGCGGGGAAATAGATGCGGTGCGCGACCCAGTCCCCGACCAGCGCATGGGTCGGCTCGGCGCGGGCGCCCGAGATCGCCAGATGCACGGCCAGCCAGGCGAGCGGCACCACCAGCAGCCCGGGCCCGCCGAGCAGCCGATCGGCGACGCGCGCGATGCCGGCGCGCGCCACGGCGGGAATCAGCGCGAGCAGGGCGGCAAGCGCGAGCGTATAGGCCCAGAGATAGACCACGAACCACAGATGCTGCCAGGTCGGCAGCACGATCCCCTCGAGCGTGCCGAAGCGGAAATAGTCGTGCGCCCAGAAATGCGCGAGGCTTGCCGAATAGCCATGCTGCGTCACCAGCTCGACCCAAGGCTGGGGCGGGACGATGACCAATGCCGCGAAGAGCGTGGGGACGAGCAGCCTTGCGGTCCGGTCGCGCAGGAAGTTCCCCATTGCGCGCGACCTGGCGAGCACCGCGGCGGTGGCGAAGCCCGAGACGGTGAACAGCAGCGACAGCCGCCACGCATTGCTCGCGAGCATCGGAAACTCGACCCAGTCGAGCGGCACCGCGGTCTTCACATGATAGCCCCAGGGCACGAAGACCATGCCGATGTGGTAGAAGATCAGCAGCGCGAAGGCGCCGATCCGTAGCCAGTCCATTCCATAATGCCGTTCCATGCCCTGCCTCCCTTGGCCGATGCGCAACCGGCTAGCGAGGCGCGGCGGGGGCCGGTATCGAGATGGGAGAAGCGGCGGACGGGCTGGGATGGGCGAAAACGGGGCAGGGACGAACGGCGGCCAAAGCGTGACGAGCGGCGAGAGCCTCCGCCGGCGCCGGCTGCTGTGGCTCGCGCTCGGACTAGCCGGCTTCATCGCCGTCCAGTCGATTGCCAATGTCGAATCGGCCGTCGAGGACATGGCCAGGCTCGGCGTAACCGAGAGCCGCGCGCATGTCTGGACGTGGCAATTGAGCAGCGTCGCGGTCTGGCTGGCGCTGATGCCCGTGATCGGCTGGCTGGTGGCGCGGCTGCGCCCGCCGCGCTTCTCGTGGCCGGCCGCTATCCTGCTCCACGCGCTCGCCACGCTGCCGGTGTCGCTGGCGCATGTCGTCGCCATGGTCGCGCTGCGCATGCTCGCCTATGCCGCGGCGGGCGAGCACTATGATTTCGGGCCGTGGCCGGCGACGTGGCTCTACGAATATCGCAAGGACGCCGCGACCTATCTGCTCGCGGCGCTGTTCCTCGCCTATGCGCAGTGGCTGCTCGCTCGGCCGGGCGCGGCGGCGCCCGCGGATAGCGACGTGCTGCTCGTCGCCGACGGCAGCGTCACCCACCACGTCCCCGCCGACAGGATCGAATCGGCATCGGCCGCGGGCAATTATGTCGAGATCGTCTGGAGCGGGCGGACGCTGCTCCACCGCTCCACTCTTGCGGCGCTCGCCGAGCGGCTGGGGCCCGGCTTCGTGCGCATCCATCGCGGGCGGATCGTTCGTCGAACGGCGGTGCGCAGCGTCGAGACCGACAAGAGCGGCGACTTCACCGTCACGCTCGAGAGCGGCGCCACGCTGCGCGGCAGCCGACGTTATCGCGAAGGGCTGGGGTAGGCTGTCGTGCCTTGGCGTGTGGAGCCGCAATCCCTATAAAGCGGGGCATGTCCGTACGTCCGTGGCGCGATATCGCGCGTCGTCCCAGCCGCCAGATCATGGTCGGCAATGTCCCCGTTGGCGGCGATGCGCCCGTCACCGTGCAGACGATGACCAACACCGCGACCTCCGACGTGGCGGCGACGATCGACCAGATTCGCCGCTGCGAGGATGCGGGCGCCGACATCATCCGCGTGTCGTGCCCCGACGTGGAGAGCACCACGGCGCTCAGGCAGATCGTCCGCGCCGCGCGCGTGCCGATCGTCGCCGACATCCATTTCCACTACAAGCGTGCGCTCGAGGCTGCAGACGCGGGCGCGGCCTGCCTGCGCATCAATCCGGGCAACATCGGCAGCGCCGATCGCGTCAACGAAGTCGTCAACGCCGCCAAGGCCAATGGCTGCGCGATCCGCATCG
>DATLJJ010000057.1:0-4744 GCA_035538975.1 Sphingomonas sp.
CGCCCGTCTCGGCGCGTGCCTGCTTGACGATGATGTCGAACTTGCAGTCCGAGCCGAGCCGCGAGACCGGCACGCGGCTGGCGAGCGCGCGGATATAGGCCTCGACTGCCTTGGCCGGCGCTCCGGCGGCACGCGCCGAGCGATAGAGGCTCGATCCGATTGCGCCCTGGATCCGCAGCGGCGTGTTGTCGATCGCGATCGGGACCTGCTTGAGGGCGAGGGTGCCGCCACTGCGCGCCACTTCTAGCTTGAGATCGAAGCGCGCACGGAAGGCGAGCTTCTCGAGCGGGCGCGGCTGCGCCTTGTCGGTGCGACGGCCGAGCGTGAGGTCGAGCATCGTGCCCGGCTGGATCTCGCCGAGCGCCAGCGCCTGCGCGACGAGCGCGCTCACTGCGCTGGCATCGCTCTTGCCGACTCCGGAGCGCTGGAGCGTACCCAGCAGCGCGTCGCCCGAGGCGAGCCTGGTATCGAGGTTCAGGATCGGCCGCTCGGGCGTGTCGGCGAGCGGGGCGACGAGGCTGGTCGCGGCCATCCGGCGGCCGGTGGTGGCGCCCAGCGCCAGCGGCTTGATCGCCTGCGCACGCGCCGCGTCGCGCTCGGCGCCGGTCAGCGGCGCGGGGACGGTGCCATAGATCGGCGTCTCGAATCCCGGCGCGAGCAGCAACGTGACTGCGCACAAGCCCAGGCAGGTGGCGAGGCCGCGAAACCAGGTGGCGGACCCGATTTGCGCGCCGAGATCGGGGACCAGGTCGAAATCCGGAAAACGGCGCTTGAAGCGCGCAGTGAAATCCGGTGCGACGGGCGCGCGCAACGCCGCGGGCGCGATCGAAGCGCCGCCGCCGAGTTGCTGGCCATGATCATCGCGCAGGAACAAGCCGTGCTGCCCCCCGAAATCCTCGAACGCTTGCGTGCAGCCACCCCCGGCCCACGCGCGTTGTGTGTGAAAGCACTGGTTTAAAGTCAAATTAAGCACCCCGCCCCGCGCCGCAGCCTGCGGCGACCTGTGCGCCACCCGGGATGAAGGGAGGACGACACGACAATCCTCAATAAATCCAACATGGTTAACATGCTTTCAACCGCGGGGAGTTGCGTAAGTCGCGGCGCGCCGCGATCTTGGACGGCGCAATGAGCCAGTTCGCGCGTTCTCCCCTCACAGCGGTGCTCGGACCCACCAACACCGGCAAGACGCATCTCGCGGTCGAGCGGATGTGCGGCCATGCCAGCGGTATGATCGGCTTCCCGCTGCGGCTGCTCGCGCGCGAGGTCTATGATCGGGTGGTCCGGATGAAGGGGGCCGCCGAAGTTGCGCTGATCACCGGCGAGGAGAAGATCCTGCCCCCCAAGGCGCGCTGGTTCCTGTGCACCGCCGAGAGCATGCCGCTCGAACGCGAAGTCGCGTTCGTCGCGCTCGACGAGGCGCAGCTCGGCGCCGATCCCGAGCGGGGGCACGTCTTCACCGATCGGCTGCTGCGCGCCCGCGGCCGCGAGGAGACGATGATCCTCGGCTCCGATTCCCTGAAGCCCATGCTCAAGGCACTGGTGCCCGACGCCGAGGTTATCGGCCGGCCGCGTTTCTCGACGCTCAGCTATGCCGGCGCCCGGAAGCTCTCGCGCCTGCCCCGGCGCTCGGCGATCGTGGCCTTCAGTGCCGAGGAGGTCTATGCGGTCGCCGAGGCTCTCCGCCGCCTGCGCGGCGGGGCGGCGGTGGTGATGGGCGCGCTCAGCCCCCGCACGCGCAACGCCCAGGTGGCGATGTTCCAGGCCGGCGAGGTCGACTATCTCGTCGCCACCGACGCGATCGGCATGGGGCTCAACATGGACGTGGCGCACGTCGCCTTCGCCTCGCTCCACAAGTTCGACGGTCGTCGCCAGCGGCGGCTGACCATCGCCGAGATGGCGCAGATCGCCGGCCGCGCCGGCCGCCACCAGAAGGACGGCACCTTCGGCGCGCTCCACGAGCAGGGGCCGAGTGCCTTCACACCCGAGGAAGTGCTCGCGATCGAGGCGCACCAGGTGCCGCGGCTCGAGCACCTCTACTGGCGCGAGGGCGAGCCCGATTTCGCGAGCATCGACGCGCTGATCGCCAGCCTCGAGGCCAAACCGCGCCACGAAGTGCTCCGCGCCGCACCCGAAGCGGTCGACCTCGCGGTACTCAAGCGCCTGGCCGAGGAGGATTGGGTCCGCGCCCGCGTCCGCTCGCCCGCCATGGTCGCGCGCCTCTGGGCCGCCTGCGGGCTGCCCGACTTCCGCAAGCTTGGTGCCGATCCGCACGCGCGCTTCGTCGGTCGGCTCTTCGGCCATCTGTCCGAGGGCAACGGGCATGTCCCGCACCAATGGTTCGCCGACGAGATCGCGCGGCTCGACAATATGGGCGGCGACGTCGAGACGCTCGCCGGCCGCATCGCCGCGGCGCGCAGCTGGGCCTATATCGCGCACCGCGCCGACTGGCTGCAGGACCCCGCGCATTGGGCCGAGCGCACCCGCGCGATCGAGGAGAAGCTTTCCGACGCGCTTCACGCCAGCCTCACCCAGCGCTTCGTCGACCGCCGCACCACCGTGCTGCTCCGCCAGATCGGCGCGGGCGCGGGCGAGCTGCCGGTGACGATCGGCCCCGAGGGCGAAGTCAGCGTCGAGGAGCATCCCCTCGGCCGGCTCGAAGGATTCCGCTTCACCGTCGCTCCCGACGCGCGCGCCGCCGACAAGCGCATGCTGCTCGCCGCCGCCGAGAAGCGGTTGGCAGGCGAATATCGCAAGCGCGGCGCTGCGTTGGCAGAGGCGGAGGATTCTTCGCTCGGCCTCGTGGGTGCCGTGCTAGCCTGGGCCGGCATCGGCGTCGCCGAACTCAAGCCCGGCGCCAATATCGCGCGGCCGAAGATCGTCCTCGACCGCGCGCTCGACGTGCTCGACCAGCCCCAGCGCGCCGCGGTCCAGGCGCGGCTCGAGCGCTGGTTCGCCGACCAGATGACGCGCCACTTGCCATCGTTGGCGAAGCTCGATGCCGCATCCCGCGATCCGGACGCCGGCGCGCCGCTCCGCGCGATCGCCAATGCGCTGCTCGAAGCCGGCGGCCTGCTGCCGCGCCGCGCCGCCGGCACGCTGATCGAGGCGCTCGATCCACCCGCGCGCAAGCGGCTGCGCCAGATCGGCGTCACCATCGGCACGCTCGATCTCTTCGCGCCCGCCTTGCTCAAGCCCGCCGCGGCGCGCTGGCGGCGCGAGCTGATGGGGTTGGCCGACGCCCCGCCCGACGGCGCGACCGTGCTGCCGCGCGGCACCTCCGGCGCCGATCTTCCCCATGGTTTCCGTCCGCTCGGCGCGCAGGCAGTCCGAGTCGACCTCGTCGAGCGGATCGCCCGCGCAGCGCACGAAAGCCGCGCGAAGGAAGGCAAGGGTGGCCGCACGCCCTTCGCACCCGATCCTGCGCTCGCGACGTCGATGGGACTCACCCCCGAAACGCTGGCGCGGCTGATGGCGCAGCTCGGCTTCCGCACCGCGAAGGCGCGCGAAGGCGAGCCCCAGCGCTGGGTCTGGCGCGGTCTCACGCCCGTTGCGAAACCAGCGCCGCCCCCCGCGGACAGCCCCTTCGCCGCGCTCGCAGGGCTGCGTCATGGCTGACGGCGAGACGATCCGGCTGGACCGTTTCCTGTGGTTCGCGCGCCTCGCCAAGACACGGCAAGCGGCGCAGGCGATCGCCGAAAAGGGCACGCTGCGCCTCGACGGGCGCCGCATCGAGCGCTCGGCGGCCGCCGTCCGCGTCGGCTCGGTCATCGTCTTTCCGATCCACGGCAAGGTGCGCGCGCTGCGCGTCGAGGCGCTGCCCAGACGCCGCGGCCCGCCCGCGGAGGCAGCTCAGCTTTACACGTCCCTCGAAATCCACGCGCCCAAGCCCGTTGACGACGGGGACTCGGGGGCATAGCAGGGCCGCTAGTTACCGCTTTTTGGCCTTCAGGGGAGCCCGACGCCAATGACCTATGTCGTCACCGACGCCTGCATCCGGTGCAAGTACATGGACTGCGTCGAGGTGTGCCCGGTCGATTGCTTCTACGAGGGCGAGAACATGCTCGTCATCAATCCCAACGAATGCATCGACTGCGGTGTCTGCGAGCCCGAATGTCCCGCCGAGGCGATCCTGCCCGATACCGAGAACGGGCTCGAGAAGTGGCTCGAGCTCAACCGGACCTATTCGGAGCAATGGCCCAACATCACCACCAAGGGTGACGTTCCTGCCGATGCCGACGAGCGCAAGGGCGAGGAAGGCAAGTTCGACAAGTATTTCTCGGCGAACCCGGGCACCGGCTCCTGAGCCGCCGATAGCGGGGCTCCCCGCGCAAAACCTGCCACCGCGCGCAGATTTCTGCGGCGCGGCGATGACCTTTGGCTGGTAATTTTATTGCAAGCGTGTTAAATGGGTCTCCGACGGAGGCGAAAATTCGACCTCCGCCCGGAGAAGCATACGGAGTCGCCCCCGAAAGCCGGCCCGGCGCGAAAGCGTTCGGGCCGACGCCGCACCATTCGGGGCCGGTAATTCACGGAAAGGTTCCTCGCACCATGGCTGCCAAGGCGCTGTCCTTCGATGTCGGCGATTATGTCGTTTACCCCAAGCATGGCGTTGGCCGTGTGATTGAGCTCCAGAAGCAAGAAATCGCGGGAATGCAGCTCGAACTTTACGTCCTCAGGTTCGAGAAAGAGAAGATGACGCTCCGCGTTCCGACCAACAAGGCGGAGAGCGTGGGCATGCGCAAGC
>DATLJJ010000058.1:0-10209 GCA_035538975.1 Sphingomonas sp.
AGCCGACCGAGCGCACAAGCCGGACCAGCGCCTCACGAAGGCCCTGATCGTCGTCGACGATGTGCACGACCGGCGCGCATTTCGGCGCCATCGGGTGGGTGAGGTCAGTCATGCTGTTCGCCGATGGCCGCCGGCAGGTCGAAGTGGAAGGTAGAACCCTCTCCCACGCTGCTGGTCGCCCACAGCCGGCCGCCATAGGCTGAGATGCAGGTGCGGCAGATCGCCAGCCCCATGCCCATCCCGCCCGGCTTGGTCGAGAAGAACGGGTCGAACATCGTCTTCATGGCCGCCGGCCCGATGCCGGCCCCCTTGTCGGAGACCTCGACGCGCACCCGCGCATCATCGGGCCGCACGCTGATCGTGATGTCGCGCGGGCCGCTCTGCGTGCTCATCGCCTGAGCGGCGTTCAGCACCAGGTTGACGACGACCTGCTGGATGTTGACCGCGTCGACCAGAACCGGGGGCACGCCGTCGATCGCGTCGATGTGGATCGAGGCGCCGAGCGCACGGATCTCGCCGTCGACGAGCCGGACGGCCTCGTGCACGAGCCGCGCCATATCGTGGCGCCCGAGCGCGGTGGGGGATTTGCTGAGGAAGGCGCGCGTGCTTTCCACCACCGATTTGGCGCGGCGCGCAGCGTCGAGGACATTGCGCACGCTCGCGGCCGCCTCGACCAGATCCGGTTCCTCGCGGCCCAGCCACTGCAACGTAGCCTCGGCGCTCGAGATGATCGCTGCCAGCGGCGAATTGACCTCATGCGCGATCGAAGCCGAGAGCGCGCCCATCGTCGTCACGCGCGCCGCGCGCGAAACTTCGATCTCGGCCCTGGCGAGGCGTTCCTGCGTGGCCTTGTACTCGGTGATGTCGAGGTCGCTCACCAATATGTCCTGGAACCCGCGCATATCGGTGGGCAGGCCGGCGGTGAACAGCGTGTGCGTAGTCTCGCCGTTCGCCGCCGTGAGATGCGTCTCCGAACGATAGAGGCTGTCCCCGCGCGCGAAGGCGACGAGCCATTGCACGAAGGTCTGGTCGGTATCGGGAAGGATTCGATCCAGCGAGCCTAGCAGCTGGTCCTTGCTGGAGGCGCCCGACCGCTCCACGGCAAAACCGTTCACGTCCTTGATGATGACCGCCCGCCGGATGGCACGAAGCTCGTCGGGATGCGCTGCGAAATAGGCCTGCATGTCGCGCACGCCGGAGCGCAGCAGGCGGAGAACCGCGTCCCTGGCTTCCGACCAGTCCTCGCGCCACAGCGCAATGCCGGATCTTTCGAAGATGGTCTCGTTCCACCGCAGGGACTCGTCCAGGCGCCGCTGCAGCTCTGCCACCTTGCGCCGGTGGAAGAAGAGACCCGCTATCGCGAGACCGATCGCGAGTACGGCAAGGCCCGCGGCAGCGAGCGACGAAGCCAGATCGGCGGGAACGATGAGCGCGAGCGCCGCGACCAGCGCGACGATCAAAACGCTCATCGTCCAATCGCGGCCGGTCCATCGTGGCGGAGGCGCACACCCTTCGAGGCCGCTCGCCCACAGCGGCATGCCATCGGCATCGAGCCCCTGATCCGAAGCGGCAGCGCCGCCGCTCGGCCAAAGGGTAAAAACGTGTCGCACCTTGGCCCCCCGGACTGCGATCGCCCCCATGTGTCAAAGAGGGTCGTCGCTGAACGATCGTATAGTTGTTCGCGGCGTCGCTCCAGATCAAAGTCCGACACGAAATCAACGACTCGAGCCGCCAACGAAAGGGTGCCATGCCCGCCAGATGCTCCGCATTGCGCCGCCATGGCGCCCCTGCCGTTCGGCGGCCTGCGTCGGTGTCCGCGGCGTGACTTCATCGGAAAAGTGATTCAAAACCCTGCCGATAAGAATCCGGAGCCGGGAGGCGCTGCAGACGTGCGCCTGATCTCGAGCCCGGACGCGGCGGGGGAAAGTTCACTGTACAAGGTCGATTCCGAACGCCTGCCGTTCTGGTCCGCGCATCAGGCCTGGGCGCTTGTCGGCGCTGCATCGCTATCCGCCGCGCTCATCGCCGGCGCGCTTCTGCTGGATGCCGACGGCCACCATGCCGCAGCGTGGTTCATCGTCGTCGCGGCGAGCGCGGCGTCGATCGGCTTCTTCTACCGATCGTGGAAAATCGACCTGCGGATGCGGGGGGACCTCGTCCGCGCACGGCGCGAATATGCGGACGTCTTCGGACGTGCCGGCATCTCGATCTGGAAGGAAGACTGGTCCGCGATCGGCAAGGCCTTTGCGCGCCTGCGCCAGGCGGGAGTCGAGGACGTCGCGGCCTGGTACGCTGCGCGCCCCGACGAAGCACAGGCTCTCCATGCGGAGGTGATGATCACCGACGTGAACCGTTATTCGGTGGAGCTCATGCGCGCGCGCTCGGAGGAACAGCTGACGGGGTCGCTCGCGACGATCCTGCCCGGCAGCGCGCGGGCGTTCGGCCGATGGCTGGACGCCCTGGAGCGCGGCGATCCCGTGTATATCGGCGAAAGCGTGATCCAGCGATGCGACGGCGAGCCGTTCGACTGCCTCGTCACGGCGGCACTCCCGCGGCGGCCCGAGGAACTGCGCGAGGTCTTTGTCAGCATCCTCGATGTAACCGCATACAAGCGCGATCAGGCCAGCCTGGCGAACGCGCGGGACGAGATCTCGCGCACGCAGCGAATTGCGACCGTCGGCGCGCTGACAGCCTCGATCGCGCATGAAGTGAACTCGCCGCTCGCGGCCATATCCTCGAACGCTGCAGCCTGCCTGCGATGGCTCGACCGCCCCGAGCCGGACCTCGATGAGGCCCGGCAGGCCGCGGCGGCGGCGATCGCGGAAGCCGAGCGCGCACGCGCGGTCATCGACCGGACGCGCGCTTATCTCCAGAGGAACGAGCGTCGGGAAGAGGAAGCGAACGTGCGCGCCCTGATCCGCGATGCCGTGCGCCTGGTGGAACGCCAGGCCCATAGCCACGGAATCAGCGTCAGCCTGAACCTCGCCGGCGATCTCGGCTCGATCCGGTGCGAGCCCATCCCGCTGCAGCAGGCGATCGTGAACATCCTGCTGAACGCGATCCAGGCGATGGCCGATATCGAGACCGAACGGCGCCTGGGCGTGACTGCCCTGCGCAGCCCCGACGGGGTCCGGATTTCGGTGGAGGACACCGGCCCCGGCTTCGCGCCTGAGGACATGCGCCGCATCTTCGAGCCCTTCTACTCGACCAAGGGCGGCGGCATGGGCATGGGCCTTTCGATCTGTCGCACGACGATCGAGGCACATGGCGGCACGCTCACGGCCCAATGCGAACCCGGTGCGGGAGCTACTTTCCTGATATTGCTTCCTCAGGGTGCGCTGTGAGCGCGGCCCCGCTCATCGCCATCGTCGATGACGACACCGCCATATTGACGGGCGTCTCCAGCCTGCTGCGCTCGACCGGCTATGCCGTCGCGCTGTTCGAGAGCGCGGAGGCGCTGATCGCCGCGCTGCCGGCCAGCGGGTTCGATTGCGTGATCACCGACATACAGATGGCGGGCATGAACGGTCTCGACCTGCAGGAGCTGCTCGCCCGGAGCTATCCGCAGCTGCCGATCATCGTGATGACCGCCTTCCCCGAGCCGGCGCTGCGCGTTCGAGCGATGGAGGCGGGTGCCGTCTGCTTTCTCAGCAAGCCCTTCGACGCCGAGGAGCTGATCGAGTGCGTCGTCCGGGCGCTGCGGGGGTGACTCCGGCGCGACCGGCATACCAAGGTACTGTTTCCGCCTCGCCCCGTTCCGGAGGATAAGGGGGCATGGCGCAGGCTCCGATCGTCCATGTCGTCGACGACGACCCCTCGATACGCCGCGCGATCGCGGCATTGCTGCGCTCGGTCGGAATAGATTCCGCCACCTACGAATCCTGCAGCCAGTTTCTGGAAGCGAAGATCGAAGCCGGCCCATCCTGCCTCCTGCTCGACGTTCGATTGCCGGGGACGAGCGGGCTGGACTTTCAAAGCCAGCTGGCGTCGCATGGGATCGACCTTCCGGTGATCGTGATCACCGGGCACGGTGACGTGCCGATGTCGGTGCAGGCGATGAAGGCGGGCGCAGTCGACTTCCTCACCAAGCCGTTTCGCGATCAGGATCTGCTCGACGCGGTCAGCGCCGCAGTCGAGCGCCATGCGCGCCAGCTCGAGGCGAGCGGGAAGATTCACGAGCTGACGCGCCGATATGAGTCGCTCTCGACCCGCGAGAAGCAGGTAATGGGGCTGGTCACTGCCGGTCGACTCAACAAGCAGGCGGCCTATGACCTCGGGCTCAGCGAAATCACGGTGAAGCTCTACCGCGCCTCGGCGATGAAGAAGATGGAGGCACGCACGCTCGCGGACCTCGTCAAGATGGCCGAGAAGCTCAGGATCGGCGCCGCGGCCTAGGCCGTCGGCAGCGTCACGGTGAAGCGGGCGCCGCCCACTCCATTCTCCGCCCGAATCCGTCCGCCATGCGCCTGGAGGATCGAGCGGCAGATCGGCAGCCCCATGCCCATGCCGCCCTCCTTGGTGGTGAAGAAGCCCGAGAAGAGCCGGTCGAGATGCTCGCCATGGATGCCGCCGCCGGTATCTTCGACCACCATCTCCAGCTCGCTCGCGCCGGCGCGGGTGGTGACGGTCAGCACGCGCTCCTTCCCGCCCGATCCCGCCATGGCCTGGATCGCGTTCATCGCCAGGTTCACCACCACCTGCTGAAGCTGGACGCGATCGGCCATGACGAGCGGCAACGCGTCCTCCAGTACGGTGCGGATCGTCACGCTCTTGTCGATGCTCTCGTGCCGGACGATGAGCAGCGACTCCTCGATCAGCGCGTTGACCGCGAGCGGGCGCTGATCGGGATCACGCTTCAGCGCCATGCCGCGAATGCGCGCGATGATGTCGCTGGCCCGCTTCGCGTCGGCGACGATGTCGCCGGTGAGCGTCATCACTTCCGGCAGGTCAGGCTGGGGCTTCTGTAGCCAGCGCAGGCTCGCCTGCGCGAAGGCGCTGATCGCCGCCAGCGGCTGGTTGACCTCGTGCGCGATCGAGGCAGTCAACTCGCCCAGCGTCGAGACCCGCGCGGCGTGCGAGAATTCCGCCTGCACCTGCTGCAGCCGCGCTTCGGCCCGCTTGCGGTCGCGCACATCCACCGTGCCGATGAGCGTAACGCCAAGCTCCTGCAGCGCCGGCAGGAAGGAGATGGAGTAGATCACTTCCACCCGTTCGCCGTTCTGCGCCAGCAGGACGGTCTCCTCGGCATAGCCCGGAGCGCCCGCGAAGCGCGCCTCGATCGATCGGCGGAAGGTGTCGGGGCTGAGCTCCCAATATTCGGTCACCCTCCGCCCGGCGAATTCCTCTGCCGATGCGGCACCGAACAGCTCGACCGTGGCGGCATTCACTTCCTGCACCGTCGCTGCGTCCATGCAGGCGCGCAGGAACTCGGGATGCGCATCGATATGGGCCGAAAGATCGGTGACGCCCTGCGCCCGCAAGTCGCCCAGCAGCTGAACCAGCCCCGATGTGTCGACTTGCCAGAGCGCCATCGGCACATGGTGGAACAGGTCGCGGTAGCGCCGCTCGCTCTTGCGCAGCGCCTCGTCGGCGATCGTGCGATCAGAGATGTCGACGAAGCCCACCACGTTGATCCCGCGATCGATCAGCGCTTCCGAGAAGGTCATCGTGTAGAGCACGTCGAGGACCGATCCGTCGGGGCGATTGACACGGGTCTCCTCCGAATAGCGCGGTTCACCGCGCAGCCGGGCGCACAGCGATCGCCGGATCGTCTCGGGCTGCTCGTGCCATCCCCATGCGATGGGGCCCTTGAGCGCTTCGACGCCGTCGACCCCGAACATGCGCAGCGCCTCGGCGTTGGCTTGCTCGATCCGGGGCAGCTGGAGCACCTCGTCGAGGAAGGCCGGCGTATTCTCGACATAGGCGGCCAGATCCTCGACGCCCTCCCTCCGCAGCGCTTCGAGCCGCGCCATCAGCGGCTTCATGTCGAGCTGGAGGAGCGCGACCGGAACATGCTGAAAGAGGTCGCGATAGCGGTGCTCGCTGGATTCGAGCTCGCGAAACGCCTGCTTTTGCCCGGTGATGTCGGTCACGCCGACCAGCACGGTGCCCTGCGCCTTGTGGTCGGCCGGCCAGCACACGGTAAACAACACTTCGATCCGGCTGCCGTCGGTGCGCGCGAGCACGGTCTCCGCGCTGAAGCTGTCGCGGCGCTGCATCGCGGCCACCAGCGATTCGGTGAAGACGTGCCGGCTTTCCGCGGGCCAGGCCCAGCTCATCGGCGCCGAGAGCGCGGCCTCGCGCGAGGCGATGCCGAAGAGCTCGATCGTCTTCTCGTTGACGTCGACGACGCGGACCATGTCGATCGTCCGATCGATGAAGGCGCGGTCGGTGCGGAGGTAGCCGATCGGATCCGCCTCCCCGCTCGCGACGAGGTCGCCGATCGCCCTGCGCACGCAGGAGAAGTCCAGCTCCCAGAAGGATGCGGCCATGGCGTGGAAAACATTGGTATAGCGGTGCGCTGCCATTTCGCCGGCGCTCACCTCTCCGGTGTCGCGGCTCCATTCGACGATTTCGGCGGCGCCCGCCGGGTTCCGGCGGACGAGCCGGCGGACCCGCGCGCAGAATTCACGCCCGTCCGCTGCGCAGCGATAGATCTCTCCCTGCCAGCTTCCGGCGTCGGCCAACTCGTCCTGGATCGCACCCAGCCCGAACGGGTGGCGGCTAGCGAGCAGCTCGTCGAGCCGCTTTCCCGAAGCCTCGGCGAGCGAGAAGCCATAGAGACCGGCGGCGCCCGCGTTCCACTGGAGCACCCGGCCTTGTGCGTCGGTGACGACTATGCTGTCGGGCACGAGATCGCCGAGCACCGACGCGTCGAGCCCCAGCGAGGAATCCCCCGGAGCCGCATCCATGGTTGGGCTCGCCATCCTTTCGATCATGTCACAGTCGCCGCCATCCGCAAGCCGCAGTCCCCTCGGCCACGCCAGCGCACGCTAATCGCCCGCGACGACGCATTTGCGCAAGGGTGGACCTTCGGCGCACCCGCACACCAAACCAAGGTATCGGCGCCCCACCCTCATTGCCAAATCGAAGTCGGCGTCCGGCGGGTCCATCAGAACCGCGAAAGCCAGGAGGGAGATACCCCATGACCATCGCATTCACGCCCGCCGCCGCGTCGGACTTGCTCACGCCCGACAATCACGTGCTCATGCTCATCGACCACCAGTCGCAGATGGCGTTCCCGGTGCGCTCGCAGGACGTCGCGGTGCTGCGCCTCAATACCGGTCTGGTGTCCGAAGCGGCTGCCGGCTTCGACGTGCCCACGGTGCTGACCTCGGTCGCGGCAAAGGGCTTCTCCGGCCCCTTCTTCGACGAAGTGCTCGACGCATTCCCGGGCGCCGGGATCATCGACCGCACCACGATGAACGCGTGGGAAGACGCGGCGGTGATCGACCAGCTCAACACGCTCGGCAAGCAGCGCATCGTCATCGGCGGGCTGTGGACTTCGGTGTGCATCGTCGGCCCGGTCCTCTCGGCACTCGAGCAGGGCTGCGAAGTCTATGTGATCACCGACATCTGCGGCGACGTCTCGAACGAGGCGCATGAGCGCGCGGTCGAGCGGATGGTCCAGCGCGGCGCGCGCCCGATGACGGCGCTCCAGTATCTGCTCGAGCTCCAGCGCGACTGGGCGCGCGGCGAGACCTATGGCCTCACCACCGGCATCGCCCGCAAATATGCCGGAGGCTACGGTATCGGCATCGTCTACGCCAAGGCGATGTTCGGCGCGCAGGAAGGCGGCCACGCCGAAGCGGCCTGAGCCGCCAGGCCCTTGCATACGGAGGACCGGCGATGAAGCCTTACCTGCTGTCGCTCGGTGCCGGGATGCTGATCGGCGTGATCTATTCGCTGCTCGGCGTCCGTTCCCCGGCGCCGCCCACGATCGCGCTGATCGGCCTGCTGGGGATGCTGCTGGGGGAACAGGTCGTGCCCATCGCCAAGCGGCTCCTCAGCGGCGATCCGGTCCTCGCCTATGTCCGCACCGGTTGCGCCCGTGACGTGCTCGGCCCGCAGGCCGCCAAGTCCGTGACGCCGGACAAGAGCGCATGAAGCTCGGCCGACGCGCGGCGCTGCTCGGCGCAGGTTCCGCCGCCCTTCTTCCGAAGCTCGCCAGAGGAAAACCCGCGATGCCCGACCTGATCCTTGTCAATGCCCGGGTGACCACACTCGACCGCGCCAATCCGGTGGCGGAGGCAGTGGCGGTGCGCGACGGCAAGTTCCTCGCGGTCGGATCGGAGGCCGAGGTCCGCGCCGCGGGCGGGCCGGATCCGCTGGTGATCGACGCCGGCGGCCGGCGGGCGATCCCCGGGCTGATCGACAGCCACATCCACGTCATCCGCGGCGGGCTCAACTACAATATGGAGCTGCGCTGGGACGGCGTTCCCAGCCTCGCCGACGCGCTGGCGATGCTCAAGGCGCAGGTCGCGCGCACGCCGAACGGGCAATGGGTGCGCGTCGTCGGCGGCTTCACCGAGCACCAGTTCGCCGAGAAGCGCCTGCCGACGCTCGAGGAGATCAACGCGGTGGCGCCGGACACGCCGGTGTTCATCCTCCACCTCTACGATCGCGCGCTGCTCAACGCCGCGGCGCTGCGCGCAGTGGGCTATGGCAAGGACACCCCCGATCCGCCCGGCGGCGTGATCGCGCGCGATGCCGCGGGCAACCCCACCGGGCTGCTGCTCGCCAATCCCAATGCGGCGATCCTCTATTCGACGCTGGCCAAGGGCCCCAAGCTGCCCCCCGATCACCAGAAGAACTCGACACGCCACTTCATGCGCGAGCTCAACGGGCTGGGCGTCACATCGGTGATCGACGCGGGCGGCGGATTCCAGAACTATCCCGACGATTACGCGATCATCGAAGAGCTGCATCGCGAGGGCCAGCTGACGCTGCGCATCGCCTACAACCTCTTCACCCAGAAGCCGAAGGAAGAGCTCAAGGACTTCGCCTCCTGGTCTACCCAGGTGAAGCCCGGCGACGGCGACGACAGCTATCGCCACAACGGCGCGGGCGAGATGCTGGTCTATTCGGCTGCCGATTTCGAGGATTTCCGCGTCGACCGGCCCGAGATGCCGCCCAACATGGAAAGCGACCTCGAGCCCGTCATCCGCCTGCTCGCCGAGCGCCGCTGGCCATGGCGACTCCACGCCACCTATGACGAGACGATCAGCCGCGCGCTCGACGTATTCGAGAAGGTCGACCGCGACGTGCCCCTCGCCGGGCTCAACTGGTTCTTCGATCATTGCGAGACGATCAGTCAGCGCTCGATCGACCGGATCGCAGCACTGGGAGGCGGCATCGCGGTCCAGCACCGCATGGCCTATCAGGGCGAGGACTTCATCAACCGCTACGGTCACCGCGCCGCCGAGGCGACGCCGCCGGTCGCCGCGATGCTGCGCGCCGGCCTGCCTGTCGGCGCCGGCACCGATGCCACGCGCGTGGCCAGCTACAATCCCTGGGTGTCGCTTTCCTGGCTCGTGACCGGCAAGACGGTGGGCGGCACGACGCTCTATCCGCAGCCCAACCGCCTCGACCGCGAGACTGCGCTGCGGCTGTGGACCGAGGCGAACACCTGGTTCTCGAACGAGGCTGGCAAGAAAGGCCAGATCAAGGCCGGCCAGCTCGCCGACCTCGCGCTGCTCTCCGACGATTATTTCGGCGTGCCCGAGAGCGCGATCGTCCATATCCGATCGGTGCTGACGCTGCTCGGCGGCAAGGTGGTGCACGGCGACGGCGACTTCGGCCGCCACGCTCCGCCGCTGCCCCCGGCCATGCCCGACTGGTCGCCGGTCGCGGCGTTCGGCGGATATTGGCGCGCGCCAGACGCCAAGGCGAAGCTCGTCGCGGCCTGCGCCTGCCATTCGTCGTGCGCCGTCCACGGCCATGACCATGCCGCTGCGCTCGGGGCCGACACCCCCGTTGCCGACGCGCGCAGCTTCTGGGGCGTGTTCGGCTGCGGCTGTTGGGCAGTGTGACAGCGAGCCCCGCTTCGCCGCTTTCCAGCCCGGTGTTCCGCGCGCTGTGGATCGCCACGATCGTCTCGAACATCGGCACCTGGATGCACGACGTCGGCGCGGCATGGCTGATGACCTCGCTGAGCCCGAGCCCACTGATGGTCGCGCTGGTGCAGGCGGCGACCAGCTTCCCCCTGTT
>DATLJJ010000059.1:0-2699 GCA_035538975.1 Sphingomonas sp.
GGAGGCGCGCAAGCCCGCCTATCGGCTGGTGATCGACTTCGGCCCGACGATCGGCCGCAGGCGCTCCTCGGCGCAGATCACCGAGAATTACGCGCTCGAGGATCTGCCCGGCCTGCAGGTGGCGGCGGTGGTCAATTTCCCGCCGCGCCAGATCGGGCCGATGATGTCCGAAGTGCTCACCCTCGGCTTCCCCGATGCAGAGGGCAAGGTGATGCTCTTCCACCCCGGCCGGCCTGTGCCGAATGGGGGCAGGCTGTTCTGAGCGATTCGCGTTGACGGCGTCCCCCGGCGGCATAGTCTCGTTCAAAACGAGAAAATGGAGGGGGACATCATGCATCTGAAGGTCGCATTGGCGCTTGCCGCGGCGGTGCCCGCGCTGTTCGCAGTGCCGGGCATCGCGCAGGATCAGCAGAGCCAGGAGGCTGCGCTCGCCGAGAAGGTGGTCAACAACACCAATCCGGCGAGCTTCCAGGCCTATGGCTTCGCGTCCAAGCCCAAGCTGGTGAAGGACGAGGCGGTTCAGGGCGGCCGGGCGCTGCGCCTGCCGGTCAGCGGCGAAGGCAATCCGTGGAGCATGGGCGTCAACGTGCCGCTGCTCAAGCCGGTCAAGGCGGGCGACCGGCTGGTGCTCGCCTTCTACGTGCGGCTGGACAAGGCAGAGGGCGGCGCCACCACCGCCAAGCTCGCCGGGGCGCAGATCCAGCTTTCGGCCGCGCCCTACACCGCCATCTTCGGCAAGGGCTTCGACGTGACGCCCGAATGGAAGTTCCTCCAGGTCTCCGGCAAGGTGGACAAGGACTATCCGGCCGGGGCGCTTTCGGCGGCCTTCCACGTCAACACGGGCAAGCAGGTGCTCGACCTCGGCCCCGTCGCGGTGGTGAACCTCGGGCAGTGAGGCATCCCGGCATCTTGATCCTCCCCCTGGCAGGGGGAGGATTTACCCTTTTGCGCGCCGCGCGGTGACCAGATAGTCGAGGCTGGTGTCGCTGCTCAGCACGAAGCCGCGCGCCGGCGAGAAGCCCAGACCGCGCAGGTTGCTCACTTCCAGCCCCGCACCCTGAAGCAGGGTGGTCAGCTCGTCAGGCGTAAGGAACGCCTCCCAATCGTGCGTCCCCTTCGGGATCGCCCCCGTGCCTTCGCCGATGGTGATCATGGCTATGCGCGAGAGCGGCGTGCGGTTGGGCGTGGAGAGGATCATCAGCCCCCCCGGTGCGAGCGCATCGGCCAGCCCCGCGACGAAATTCGCCGGATTGGCGACATGCTCGATCACTTCCATCGAGACGACGAGATCGAACTGCCGGCCTGCCAGATCCTCGATCCCGCCCGCGACATATTCCACGTCGAGCCCCACCGCCGCGGCATGCGCGCGCGCCGCGCCGATGTTCTCGGGCGCGGCATCGACTCCGGTCGCGCGTGCACCCAGCCGGGCGAGCGGTTCGGTGAGCAGCCCGGCGCCGCAGCCGACGTCGAGCGCGGTCCGGCCCGCCAGCGGCGCGAAAGAGGCCGGATCGACCTCCCAATGCGCGTCCACGGCCTCGCGGACATAGGCGAGCCGCGCCGGGTTTAGCCGGTGGAGCATCGCCGAGGATCCCTTTGGATCCCACCAGTCCTTCGCCAGCTTGCCGAAATGCTCAGCTTGGGCGGGGTCAATCGTTGCTTTGGTTGCGCTAGCCATTCGCGCCTCCTATCAGGGCGCCCCATCCTTCCCAAGGCCCGGAAACAAGCAACCAGCCATGGCACGCATCGTGATGAAGTTCGGCGGCACCTCGATGGCCGGCATCGAGCGTATCCGGAACGTCGCGGCGCGCGTCAAACGCGAGTGGGACGCGGGCAATCAGGTCGCGGTCGTCGTCTCGGCGATGGCGGGCGAGACCGACCGGCTCGTCAACTTCTGCCGCGAAGCGAGCTCGCTCTACGATCCGCGCGAATATGACGTGGTGGTCGCGAGCGGCGAGCAGATCACCAGCGGGCTGCTGGCGATGACGCTCCAGGCGATCGGCGTCCCTGCGCGCTCGTGGCTCGGCTGGCAGCTCCCGGTCAACACCGACGGCGCCTTCGCCAAGGCGCGGATCGGCGACATCGAGACCGGCCCGCTGCTCGCGAGCATGGCCGCGGGCGAAGTCGCCGTGATCCCGGGCTTCCAGGGGTTGCACGAGGGCCGGATCACCACCCTCGGCCGCGGCGGATCGGACACGTCGGCGGTTGCGGTGGCAGCCGCGGTCAAGGCCGATCGCTGCGACATCTACACCGATGTCGACGGGGTCTACACCACCGATCCGCGCATCGTGCCCAGGGCCCGCAAGCTCAAGAAAGTGACGTACGAGGAAATGCTCGAGCTCGCCAGCGTCGGGGCCAAGGTGCTCCAGACGCGTTCGGTGGGCCTGGCGATGAAGGAAAAGGTCCGCGTCCAGGTGCTGTCGTCGTTCACCGGCGAGAACGCACCGATGGCGGACACGCTGCCCGGGACGATGATCGTGGGCGAAGAGGAGATTCAGGACGTGGAAAGCCAGCTCATCACCGGCATCGCGCACGACAAGAACGAAGCCAAGATCACGCTGACCGCAGTGCCCGACAAGCCCGGCGCAGTGGCGTCGATCTTCACGCCGCTGGCCGAGGCCAACATCAACGTCGACATGATCATCCAGAACATCGCGCACCAGAGCGCGGGTTCCGCGAGCGCCACCGACGTCACCTTCACG
>DATLJJ010000060.1:0-1960 GCA_035538975.1 Sphingomonas sp.
CACCGTGGCCGAGATCGATCTCAGCTTCCTCTCCGACTTCCTGTCCGACGCCCAGGTCGGCAAGGCGGCCTTTGCCTATGTCGTCGATCCGCGCGGCCGCGTGCTGGCGACGTCATCGAAAGGGCCCGAGGTCGGCAAGGACCTCTCCAAGCTGCCGCAGGTTGCGGCCGCGATCGCGCCCGGCCACGAGCCCGACACGTCGGGCACCGACTTCAACGGCCATGCGGTGATGAGCGCCGCGAGCATCGTGCCGAAGCTCGGCTGGAGCGTGCTGTTCGAGCAGCCGACGACCCAGGCCCTGATGCCGATCCGCGACCAGCTGGTGCGCATCGCGCTCCTGATCGGCATGGGCCTGATGGTCGCGATCCTCGCCGGCACGCTGCTGGCACGCCGCATGATCATCCCGATCACGGCGCTGCGCGACGGCGCGCACAAGCTCGGCGAAGGCGATTTCAGCCACCGCATCGACGTGCACACCTCCGACGAGCTGGAAGACCTCGCCGGGCAGTTCAACCGCATGGCCGACCAGATCCAGGAGACCTATTCGAACCTGGAGAGCAAGGTCGAGGAACGCACCCGTGATCTCGCGCAGTCGATCCACGAACTCAAGGTGCTGGAGGAGGTCGGCCGCGCGGTGGCCTCCTCGCTCGATCTCAACGCGGTGCTTGCCACCATCGCGGCCCGCGCGATCGAGATCACCCGTGCCGACGCGGTGCTGATCTATGGCTTCGACGCCGAGACGCGCCGCTTCAACCTGGTCGAGGCCAACGGCATCGACAAGTCCGCCGACGGCGCGCATGTCACCATCGCGCAAGGCGAGAACATCCTGAGCGATGCCGCCGACAGCGGCGAACCGATCGCGCTGGCCGAGCTCGGCGATGCCGCAGAGCAGCCGCTGCGCGAGGTCGCGCTCGCGGCCGGCTTCAGCTCCGTGCTCGTGGTGCCGCTGATCGACCAGCAGGGCACGCTGGGCTCGCTGGTGGTGCTGCGCCGCGCCGGCGGCGCGTTCGCGCCCAGCATCATCGGATTGATGCGCACCTTCGCCAACCAGGCCGTGCTGGCGATGCGCAATGCGCAGCTGTTCAGCGAAGTCGACCACAAGAGCCACGCACTGGAGGCGGCAAACACGACCGTGCGCGCCCAGGCCGACAAGCTGCGCGAGCAGACCGAGCAGCTCAAGGACTGGAACAAGTCGCTGGAGGAGCGCGTCAGGACGCAGCTCGGCGAGATCGAGCGCATCCGCAAGCTCGAACGTTTCCTGGCACCCCAGGTGGCGCAGCTGATCGCCTCCTCCGACAGCCCGGAGGGGCTGCTCACCAGCCAGCGCCGCGAGGTCACGGTGGTGTTCTGCGATCTGCGCGGCTTCACCGCGTTCACGGAAGCGACCGAGCCGGAAGAGGCGATGAACGTGCTGCGCGAATATCACGCCGCGCTCGGCCAGCTCATCTTCAAGTACGAGGGCACGCTCGACAAATATGCCGGCGACGGCGTGATGATCCTGTTCAACGCGCCGATCCAGTTCGAGGACCACACCAGGCGCGCGGTGAAGATGGCGGTGGAGATGCGCGACACCATCGGCCCCCTGACCGAGCGCTGGCGCAACCGCGGTCATAGCCTGGGGTTCGGCATCGGCATCGCGCTCGGCTATGCCACGCTCGGCCAGGTCGGCTTCGAGCAGCGGCTGGAATATGCCGCGATCGGCAGCGTCACCAACCTCGCCTCGCGCCTCTGCGGCGAAGCCAAGCCCAACCAGATCGTGGTGAGCCGCCGCGTCTACGGCATGGTCGAGCCATGGGTCGAAGCGCGCGCGCTCGACGATCTCCAGCTCAAGGGCTTCAATCACCCCGTGCTGGCGATGGAGATCCTGAGCTGGCGCGAGGAGGTGGAGAACGTGGTGGATGCCACGGCGGTGCGGCGACGAGGTTAGCCGCAAGCGAAAGTGCGAAAACAACCCCATGCA
>DATLJJ010000061.1:0-19761 GCA_035538975.1 Sphingomonas sp.
CGCGGAGTGACCTGGCGCATCCCGCGCTTCTTCATCGCGTTGAGCAGGCGCGTCACGTAGTTGGCGGTGAGGTCGGCCTTCAGCGTCCAGCTGGCGTTGGTATAGCCGAACGAGATCGCGAAATTGGGCACGTCCGAGAACATCATGCCCTTGTAGGTCATGCACTGCGACCAATCGACTTCGCGCCCGTCGACGCTGACGGGGATGCCGCTCATCAGCTGGAGCTCGAGGCCGGTGGCGGTGACGACGATGTCGGCCTGGAGCTCCTTGCCAGAGGACAGGCGGAGGCCGGTTTCGGTGAAGCTCTGGATCGTGTCCGTGACCACTTCGGCCGTGTTCTCGCGGATTGCGGCGAACAGGTCGGCGTCCGGGACGAGGCAGAGGCGCTGGTCCCATGGATTGTAGCGGGGTGTGAAGTGGGTCTCGACATCATAGTCGGGCCCCAGCTCATGCCGGACCATGTCGACGATCCGCTCCTTAGCCTTTTCGGGATGCTTGCGCGCGGCACGAAAGAAATATTGCTGGAGGAGAACGTTCTTCCAGCGCGTGATCGCATAGGCGGCCTTCGCCGGCAGGAAACGCCGGAGCCCGTTGGCGATCGCATCTTCCGACGGGCGCGCGACGATATAGGTCGGCGAGCGCTGGAGCATGGTGACGCGCGCGGCCTGTCTGGCGAGCTCGGGGACAAGTGTGACTGCCGTTGCGCCGCTGCCGATCACGACCACGCGCTTGCCGGCATAGTCCAGATCTTCGGGCCAGAACTGCGGGTGGACGATGCGCCCCCCGAAGTCCGCGACGCCCGGGAAATCGGGGAGATAGCCGCGCTCGTAATTGTAATAGCCGGTACACATGAAGAGGAAGGCGCAGGTGAAGCGGCGCTCCTCGCCCTCATGATCGACGACGAGGGTCCAGCGCGCCTCTTCGCTCGACCAGGCGGCGCTTTTGACGCGGTGCCGGTAGCGGATGCGCCGGTCGACGCCGGTTTCGCGTGCGGTGTCCTCCAGATATCTCAGGATCGACGGGCCATCGGCGATCGCCTTCGCGTCGGTCCAGGGGCGGAAGGAGAAGCCCAGCGTGTACATGTCCGAATCCGAGCGGATGCCCGGATAGCGGAACAGGTCCCAGGTGCCGCCCATGCGCTCGCGCCCTTCGAGGACGACCCAGGAGCGGTCGGGGCTGTTCGTCTGGATGTGATAACCCGCGCCGATGCCCGAGAGGCCGGCGCCCACCACCACCACATCGAAATGCTCGCTCATCGACCTCTCCGCCCCCGCTTACAGAAATGTAAGTAGGGGGACGGGAAGCCGTCAACCGGGTCATTCTGAGCGCTCCCCTCCCCGCCTGGAGGGAGGGGAATTCTTTGGGGATCAATAATCCCGCGAGTAGCGCAGGCTGACGCTCGATCCGCCGAACGAGCCGGTCTGCGAGAGCAGGCTCAGCGTGCGCGAGAGCGCGATCTCGAGCTGGGTGGCGGTGAAGCCCCGCGCGTCGGTGATGATCTCGATGTAGATGTCGTTGGTGATGTACTTGCCCGCGGCGAGCGACGTGCCGCGGCCGGTCGCGTCGTCGGCACCGAGGATCCGCAGGCGATCGATCCCCGTGGCCGACTTGAGCTGGCCCAGCGGGTTGAGGCCGCCGCCCGAGCTGCTCAGCGAATTGACCGCGGCGGCGAGCTGTATCGCCTCGGTCGCCGAGAGATTGGTGACGTTGGTGCCGAAGAACAGCCGCGCGAGCACTTCCTCCTGCGGCAGCGCGGGTGTGGAGGAGAAGACGATCTGCGGCCTTTGTGCGGTACCGCTGACGTCGAGGGTTGCGGTGATGCCCTCGGCCGTGGTGTTCGCCGAGATGCGGATCGTCGGATTGTACAATTCGGCGCCCTGGAAGGAAACGTCGCCATCGGTGATCTCGAAGCGGCGGCTGGCGAAGCTGTAGGTTCCCCGCACGATCTGGAGGTTGCCCCGGATCTGGGGCTGGTTGGTCGTGCCGCGCACGAAGATACGCGCGCTCCATTCGGATTCGAGTCCCATGCCCGACACGAAGATCCGGTTGTCGGCGACCACGCGGATGTTGAGGTCGAAATCGGTCAGCGCGCGTGCAGGGCGCACCTGCGGCCGGGGGTTCGCGGCGGCTTCCGCAACTTCGCTGCGGCGGCGGATGCCGGTGAGCTCCGGCACCTCGGCCGCGCCCTGGCGGATGATCTCGTAATGCGCCTCGGGGATCGTCAGCCGCCCCTCGATCCGCTGGACCTGCGCGTTCTTGATGAGGGTGAGCTGGCCCGTGGCGGTTGCGCCCAGCGCCTCGCTGCGGGCGAGCTGGGCGTTGTCGAGAGTGACCTCGATGTTCATCGGATAGTTGTTGGCGGCGGAGAGCCCCACCCTGCCCTGCGCAGTGACCGTACCCTCGCCCGCCCTCGCGCTCGCCTGGGTAAGGATGAGTTCATTGTCCGAGAAACGGCCGTCGATCTTCAGATTGGTGAGCCGCGTACCATAGGTGTCGTGGCCATAGGTCAGATTGTCCGCGCGAACGACACCGGCGAGATGCGGATCGAGCACGCGGCCCGAGAAGTCCGCGGCGATACCGATCGCGCCGTCGAGATGCTGGTTGGTCAGCCCCACGAGCGAGAAGGGCACCGCCGCCGGGCCATTGTAGCGGACGCCGCCCGAGAGCGGCGCGGCCATCAGCCGCTGGGTCCAGGTCCCCGCCTCCGGCCCGAGCGGGCGCAGCGTGACCACCACACGGCCGACCGTGGTGGTACCCCGCTTGATGATCGCGCGCGCGTCGCCACCGTCGGGCAGCAGCTTGCCGACGAAGCTGATGTCGACCGGCGTCGATACCGTGGCGAGGCTCGAGCGGGTGAACTGGTCGAGTTCGAGCCGCACGTCGGCGCGGGGGAAGGCCGAGGGGCTCGGCTGGGCGAAATCGATGCTTCCCGATGCGGTGCCGTCAGCGCCGAGGCCGGGCATGAAGGCATTGAGAACGGCGATCTCGAGCCGATCGAGCCGCGCCTGAAGCACCATGCCGTCGCCATAGCTGCCGGCGAGACGGACGCTGCCGCGATCGAAATCCACGCGCGTGGGGAGCAGGCGATAGCTGCCGCCGGTAGTCGCGATCCGCGCGGGCTGGGCAGTGCGGAAGCGAATGCCGCTCGCCTCGCCCTGCACCGCGGCGAGCCACTGGTCGGGCGCCATGCGCGCGTTGATACCGATCTGGAAGGGTGCGCCGCTGGAACCGGTGGCGACCGCCTGGGCAGTGCCCGAGCCGCCCTGATAGTCGATCTTCGCGCGCGCGGTCTTGAGCACGAAATCACCCCGGCGCAGGCCCGCGATCTGCGCGTCGGCGACGATCTGCGGCGTCTCGGTCAGCACGACGCTGGCCGAGACGAGCGCGCGACCGATGGTGAATTCGGTGTTGCCGGGGATCGTAGCGTTGGTGGCGGTGGCGCGCAGATCGGCGCGCTGGAAACGCCCCTGTGCCGAGAGATCGGCGGTACCGACGATGCCGGATCCCTGGAAATTGACATTGCCGGCGAAGGGGCCCGCGCGCGTCTGTCGCAGGCGTCCCGTTATGTCCATTCCCGCGAAGCGCGCGGATTCGATGTCCACGCTCATCTGGGCGCCGGTTCGCAGCAGCACGTTCGCGCTGAACGGGCCATAATCGGTGCCGCCGGTGGCCGCGATCGCAAAGGCCGAGCCGCGGCCGCGGATGCGCGCCTCGAGATTGACCAGCCCGACGCCGAGCCCGGGCCGCTCGGCACGCAGCAGGACCTGTGGGGCGTTGAGCGTGCCGGTGATGCGCGCCGTCAGCGGGCCATAGGCAGTGGAGACGGCGTTGGCGTTGATCAGGATCGGGCCGGCGGGATCGTAGCGGCCCGAACCGCTGAGGATGCGGAACTGCGGCGCGCGCAGGCGCAGGTTGGTGACGTCGATCACGCCGCTGGGGCCGAGGGTCACATGCGCCGAAGCGACGGCGTTGCCGCCGAGAAAGTTGCGGACCGAGGCGTTGGTGAGCTTGCGCGTCTCGGCCGCCACCGTACCGCGGATACCCCAGCCGCCGCCGCGCGGCGCGTAGAGCTCGGCATCGGTGGTGAGGTTGACCACGCCGACGCCGTTGATCGCATAATCGTTGATTCGTCCGCGCAGTGCGCCGGTGTAGCGCCCCTTGGCGATGTCGGCGGCGACGATCGCCGTCGCGTCTACCCGGTCCGAGCGCAGGCGGAGATTGTCCGAGAGGATCTGGCTGCCCGAGATGGCGAGGTCGCCGTTGATGGTCAGGTTGGTGACGAGCCCGCCCAGCGCGGCGTTGAGCCCTGTCACGCGTGCGGCACGGGCCCGGACGGGCACCAGGATGCGGTCTGTATCCACGCGCGCGCGGCCCTCGGCAAAGAGCTGCTCGGCCACGGTCGTACCGAAGCCAAGCGCGGCGGCCTGAATCCTGTAGTCGACCACGGGACGATTGAACGCGCCGTTGAGCGCCACCGCGGCGCGCACCGAGCGGCCGCTCAGGTTGGGCGCGATCGCGCCGGGGGTGAGCAAGATGGCGTCGGCGCGCAGATTGTCGAAGCGATTGTGGCCCAGATCGATGCCGCCCTCCATCTCGACCGAGAGCGCGCGCGAGCGCAGCTTGAGCTGGCCGTTGGCGGCGCGGTTCTTCCACACCGCGTCGAGTGCGACGTCGAGCCTCGGCGAAGCGAGGCGCTCGACAGGGCCCTTCATCCAGAGGCCAGGATTGGTGGGGCCGCGCAACTGGAAGCGGCCATTGTTGGCGGTGACGTCGAGGTTGGCGAATTCCTTGCCTCCGAGCGTCGAAACCGCACGGCCCTTCCAGTTCGCCCAGCTCCCCTGCCCCGCCACGGCGAGCGTGAGGGGAGTCTCGATCCCCGCGAGCCCGGCGACGAGCCCCTTTGCGGGAGCGTCGAGCTTCAAGTCGATGTCGAGCTTGTTCTGGTCGGGCACCGCGTCGAGCTTGAGCGCCAGCCGGTCGCCGCCCGCGACGCCGGGCGCGGCAATGGTGGCGGCATCGGCGACGACCTGCGCGCGGCCGCCCGCCAGATGCACCGTGCCCGCGAGCCGCGCGATATGGTGGCGGCCGGTCACCGCCGGCGCGACATCGATCCGCGCGACCTCCAGCCGGTCGATGTCGAGGTTGATGTCAGGAAGCAGCGGCGCGTTGGGATCGGTCGATGGCTTGAGCGCGGGGCGGCGGAGGATGCGCACCTCGGGGCTGGCGAGGCGGCGTATGTCGATCCGGTTGCGCAAATAGCTCAGGGGCCGCCAGTCGAGTTCTATCGCCTGCGCTGTGGCAAATGTGCCCTTGTTGTCGCGTACCTCGACGTCGCGCAGCGTCATCCCGCCATAGAGCGAGCCATCGATCCGGCCGATGCGGAAGTTGAGCCCCGAGGCGAGCTCGAGCCGCGCAATCTGGTCGACGACGAAGCGCCGTCCCATGTCGGTGTTGAGCGCGAGCACCAGCAGGCTGAGTGCGAGCACCACCGAGCCGAGCGTGATCCCCCCCCATTTGACGATGCGCTGCCACAGCGGCGGCTGCACGATCACGCGCCGCACCGGTGCCTCGTCGGCGGCCGGCTCGACCGGGGGTTCGGGGGGCGGCTCGGACGCCATCAGAAGGCCTGTCCGATCGAGATATAGAGCGAGATGCGCGATTCGCCCGGCTTGCGCGCGATCGGTGTCGCCACATCGACGCGCAGCGGGCCGAAATTGGTGTACATCCGTCCGCCGATGCCCGCGCCGAAGCGCAAATTCTGCCCGGTCGGGTAGATGCCCTCATAAACCTGGCCGGCATCGACGAAGGGCACGATCCCGAAGTTGCCGAAGCGGTAGCGTGCCTCGAGCGCGAACTCGTTGAACGCGCGGCCACCGACGGGCCGGCCATCGGGCGAGCGAGGTCCAAGCTCCTGATAGCCGAAGCCGCGCACCGATCCGCCACCGCCCGCATAGTAACGCCGCGAGGGCGGCAGGTCGTTGCGCGCGATGCCGGGAATCGACCCCACACGCGCGCGGCCGGCGATCACGATGCTGCTCGACACCGGATAATAGGCCGTGCCCTCCAGCATCAGCCGCGCATACGGCCGCGCCGCGCCGCGTACCGAAGTCTCCGGGCTGACATTGGCCTTAAGGCGGAAGCCGCGCGTGGGGTTCAGCAGATTGTCCGAGCTGTCATAGCCGACGAAGGTCGGCAGCGCGGCGATCAGCCACGTGCCGCGATCGCGCTGGTTGGTATCGAAGTTCCAGCGATCCTCGTTCGAACCGACGATCTCGCCGCCGTAGAAATAGGTCCATTTCTTTTGCCAGATCGGTGTCGAATCGCGCGACCAGCGCACTGCGAGCGCGCCAGTGTAGGATTCGAACGCGGCATAATCCTGGTGGTGGAGCTCGGCGTGGATCTGGAAGGTGCGGTCGCGCTGGCCCGCATTCGAACGGCGGAAAGTGCCGGCGACCCCCTGTTCCTGCGTGCCGAGTATCGCGCGGCCGATCAGCGCGCCTTCGGGCGGGAAGAGGTTGCGATGCGTCCAGCTGCCTTCGAGCCTGATGCCCTGGCCGGTGCTATAGCCCGCCTCACCCGCCAGCGTGCGCGGCCGCCCGGCGTTCTGGCGGACCAGCAGGTTGACCACTTCGGTGCCCTCGGGCCCCGGCTGGTTGGTCCGCACCGGCTCGACCGATACGGTGGAGAACAGGCTGGTGGCGATCAGCGCGTCGCGCAGATCGTCGACCATGCGGCTGTCGTAGAGATCTCCGGGCTTGTAGCGCCTGAGGATGTTGATGTGGTCGACACCGAATACCGGCCGACGACCCTGCGTCACGATCTCGCCGAAGCTCGACCGCGGGCCGAGCGTGACGGGCAAGGTATAGTCCCCGAAGTGCGTCTGCTCGTCGAGCAATATGTCGCGATCGCCCAGCGCGATGAAGGGATAGCCTTGCTGCGGCAGGCGCAGCTTCAGGTTCGCCTCGGCCGCCTGGATGCGCACTGCCTCGATCGGGTCGCCGGGGTTGAGGTTGAGCTCCTTGTCGAGCAGCCCGGGCGGCACGGTGGGATCGCTGACGATGCTCACCGTGCCGAGCCGGTAGAGTGGTCCGGGGGTGGCGCTGATCGTCGCGCGGACATTGCCCGAATTCTTCGGGTTCTGCTCGATCGTCGAGATTGCAGTTCCGTCGTAAAAGCCGAGCGAATGCATCAGCCGCACCGCCAGTCGCTCGTCCTCGCGGGCGCGTGCGGCGACCATCGCGGCGTTGGCGGCCTTGCCGTCACCATCCTCGAGCGCGGAGAGGCTACGGAACTCGTCATCGAGCCCGATCTTGTCGAGCCCCTCGACTGCCACGGTGTAGCGGATCTGGCCGAGCTCTTCTTCGTCCACGCCTTCGATCTTGACCGGTTCCGCCTTGAACTCGTTGAGCGGGGGCAACGGCTGGGCGAATTCGGGGGACTCGGGCGCGGGCGCGGCGAATTCGGTCTCTTCGGAGGGCGTGACGCCGGGGATCGGCTGGACGGTCTGCGGAGCAGGAGTCGGTGTGGGCGCTGGCATGGGCTGCTGAAAGCCTTCGAGAGGCTCGAGCGGCGCGTTGATGTCGTTGCTGAGGCTCGGCAGCGCGGCGTTGAATTCCTGATCGGAGACGATCGTCTCGTCCTGCGGAGCAGACGTCGGCGCGGGCGTGGGGGCCGGCGCAGGCGCCGAGGTCGGGGCGCCCTGCCCCGGCTTGGGGTCCGCAATCTGCGCGAGCGCGGCGCCCGGCAGGAACGCCGTTCCCGCGAGCGCGGCAACCCAGACCGCCTTGACCCCTTTGACCACGCGCCTCCTCGGGAGCCGCGTCCAACCCCGGCCCTCTCGCAAGCGTAACGACCGAGCGCGGCTTTGGCTCCGTGCCGGGGCGAAACGCCCATGATTCCAGCGGCTAGCCCCCGCTCGGATAGGTCGTCCTATCGGATATTCCTTGCGCGAGCGCAACGATCCGCTTCGCGATCGTCTCCCTCCTTCAAAAACTCTGCAGCTTTGCCTTGGCCCGGAAGCGATGGAGCAGGGGTTCGGTATAGCCGTTGGGCTGGTCCACGCCCTCGAATACCAGCGCCCTGGCAGCCTGGAAGGCGAGGCTCGTCGCCTCATTCCCAGCCATCGGCCGGTAGAGCGGATCGCCTGCGTTCTGCGCGTCGACCTTGGCCGCCATGCGGCGGAGCGCCGCCTCGACGTCCGCCGCGGTCGCGACGCCATGGAGCAGCCAGTTGGCGATGTGCTGCGACGAAATGCGCAGCGTCGCCCGGTCCTCCATCAGGCCGATATCGTTGATGTCGGGGACCTTGGAGCAGCCCACGCCCTGATCGATCCAGCGCACGACATAGCCGAGGATGCCCTGGGCGTTGTTGTCGAGCTCGCGGGCGACTTCCTCCGCGCTCCAGTTGCGGCCCTGCGCCACCGGTATCGTAAGCAGCGGCGCGAGGCCGGGCACTGGCTCGACAGCAATTTCGCACTGGCGAGCGAAGACATCTGTTGCGTGATAATGGAGCGCGTGCAGCGTGGCGGCGGTGGGTGACGGGACCCAGGCAGTATTCGCGCCGGCCCGGGGATGCGCGCCCTTCTGCGCGAGCATGTCCGCCATTCGGTCCGGCGCGGCCCACATGCCCTTGCCGATCTGCGCCTTGCCCGAGAGCCCACAGGCAAGGCCGATGCGGACGTTGCGATCCTCATAGGCCTGGATCCAGGCGCTGGCCTTCATCTCGCCCTTGGGGACCATGGGACCCGCGCGCATGGACGTGTGGATCTCGTCGCCGGTGCGGTCGAGGAAGCCGGTGTTGATGAAGACGATCCGGTCGCGGACCGCATGAACGCATGCGGCGAGATTGGCAGAGGTGCGGCGCTCCTCGTCCATCACCCCGACCTTGATCGTGTGCCGCGCGAGGCCGAGCAGGTCCTCGACCGCGTCGAAAAGGCGATCGGTGAAGGCGCACTCTTCGGGACCATGCATCTTGGGCTTCACGATGTAGATGCTGCCGGCGCGACTGTTGCGATACCGGCCGAGTCCGCGCAGGTCGTGGAGGCCGATCGCGCTGGTGACGATCGCGTCTAGAATGCCCTCCGGCGCCTGCTCACCGTTGGCGAGCAGCACGGCGGGCGTGGTCATCAGGTGGCCGACGTTGCGCACGAACAGCAGCGCGCGGCCGGGCAGCGTCAGGTCGGCGGCATGGGGAACCTGATAGACGCGGTCCCCGGCGAGCCGGCGCGTGATCGTCCTGCCGCCCTTCTCGAAGCGCTCCTCCAGATCGCCGCGCATCAGGCCGAGCCAATTGGCATAGGCGGCGACCTTGTCCCCGGCATCGACAGCGGCGACCGAGTCCTCGAGATCGACGATCGTGGTAAGCGCGGCCTCGAGCAGCACGTCGGCGATTCCGGCGGGATCATCGCGGCCAATCGGGTGGCCGCGGTCGATCACCACTTCGATGTGAAGGCCATTGTGACGGAACAGCAGCGATTCGCCGCTGTGACCGACGAACTGGCCGAGGTCCGCCAGCGGCAGCTCGCCCGACGTGAAGTCCGCCCATTTCATTCCCTTGAGCGGAACCGCCTCGTCGAGAAAGGCCTTGGCGCGGGCAATCACCTGCGCTCCGCGCCCGGCATCGTAGCCGCCGGGTCTGGGCGCACCGGGGAGCGCATCGGTGCCGTAGAGCGCATCGTAGAAGCTGCCCCACCGCGCATTGGCAGCGTTCAGCAGGAAGCGCGCGTTGAGCACGGGGACGACGAGCTGCGGCCCGGCCATGCGCGCGATCTCGTCGTCCGCGTTCGCAGTGCCGATGGTGAAGGGTTCGGGCTCGGGGACGAGATAGCCGACCGCGCGGAGGAAGCGCTCCTGCTCGGCGGGATCGGCGGCATGCGCGGGGTCGGCAGTGTACCAGGCGTCGATCTGCGCCTGAAGATCGTCGCGGCGGGCGAGCAGCGCGCGGTTCTCGGGGGCGAAGCGGGCGAAGACGTCCGCCACACCGGTCCAGAAGCCGTCCGCCACCACGCCGAGATCGGGCAGCACGCGCTGCTCGACGAAGCGGGCGAGCGGCTCGGCGATCTTCAGACCGGCACGATCGACATAAGCGGACATGGATACTCCTCCTTCAGCGTCACTGCTTCGCCTGGGGAGGGCATGGCCGGATTAGTCCAGCGGCATGGCGGCGATCAACCCCCGGCTTCGAGTTCCTTCACCGATTCCTCGATCCGGTCGAGCATCGAGCGGAGCTGGGCGCGCTCCTCGGCGGTGAAGCCGGCGAAGACACGGCGTTCGAGCTCGAGCGCCTTGGGCGCAACCTGCTTGTAGAGTGCGCGCCCCTCGGGTGAGAGGGTGAGCAGGTGCGAGCGCTGGTCGCCCGGGTTGCTCGCGCGCACGATCAGCCCGCGCTCGGCCAGCGCGATCGCGGCGCGGCTCACGGTCACCTTGTCCATGCGCGTGCGCCCGCACAGCGCCTGCTGGCTCATCGCCCCGCCTTCGGCGAGGATCGTGACCAGCCGCCATTCGGGAATGCGCAGGCCGAACAGCGTGCGATAGGCCGTGGCGACAGCGTCCGACACGGCATTGGACGCGATCGACAATCGATAGGGCAGGAATTCGTCGAGCTTCAGCGTGGACATGGCCTTGATGTTTCCTCCTGTTCCCCCTGACGCAAGTGACAACGTTGTATGGTTGCACATTTTGCAATGATACCGGTAACATTTCGCACTTGCAACATGAACCGCTCTAACCCAAATAAGCCCTGCCTTTCAGGCATCCTCTCCTAAAACTTTTCACAGGCCGTCCTCCGGGGCGGCCTTTTTTTTGATCGAATTCCTCCCGGAGCTACTGCCGCCCGGCGCCCCGTCACGACGCTCCGCGTCGCGATCCCCTTCCGGAGACAAGCTCGGGGAGGATTTTACTTCATCTGCCGCCGGATCGTCGCCCACGTCGCCTTGCCGTAGGGTGGCTTCATCCCTGCGAGCTTCGCCACGTCGAGCCGCGACTGACGGAAGATCGCGCGCGCGTGGCTGAAGGTGCGAAAGCCCACCTCGCCGTGATAGGCGCCCATGCCCGAAGGGCCGACGCCGCCGAAGGGCAGTTCCTCCTGCCCTACATGGAAGATCACGTCGTCGAGCGTTACGCCGCCCGAGACGGTGCGATCGAGCACGCGGCGGCGTTCGTCGGTGTCGCTTCCGAAATAATAGAGCGCGAGCGGGCGGTCGCGGCGGTTCACTTCGCCGATCGCGTCGTCGATCCCCGCATAGGAGCGCACCGGCAGGACGGGGCCAAAGATCTCCTCCTGCATCACCTTCATGCTGTCGGTGGCACCGCGGATGATGTGGAGCGGGAGCTTGCGCGAATTGAAGGCGGCGAAATCCTCGTCCCCCGGATTGACTGCGATCACCTCGGCGCCCTGGGCTCGAGCGTCCTCGATCCAGTCGGTGAGGCGCTGGTAGTGGCGGTCGTTGATGACAGCCGTGTAGTCCGGATTGGCGAGCAGCCTGGGGTACATCGCCGAGGCGGCGCGGGTGAGGCCCGAGATCACGGCCGCCTCCTGCTCTTCGGGCACCAGCATGTAGTCGGGCGCGAGGCAGATCTGGCCGGCGTTGAGCATCTTGCCCATCGCCACCCGCTCGGTGGCGCGAGCGACATCGGCCGAGCGACCGAGGATCACCGGGGACTTGCCGCCAAGTTCGAGCGTGACCGGGACGAGATTGTCCGCCGCCGCGTGGAGAATGTGGCGCGCGATGCCGGTCGCACCGGTGAAGAGGAGGTGATCGAAGAGAAGCCCGGCAAAGGCCTTGCCGACCTCCGGCCCGCCGCTGACGAAGGCCAGTTCGTCCGCGGCGAAATAGCGCGGGGCAAGCTCTTCGAAGAGCGCGGCGACGACCGGCGTGAACTCGCTGGTCTTGACCATCGCGCGGTTGCCTGCGGCAAACACGCCGGCGAGCGGAGCCATCACAAGGTTCACCGGGAAGTTCCACGGCGCGATGATGCCGATCACGCCCTTGGGCTGGTATTCGACGCGCGCGCTGGCGCCAAGCAGGCCGAGCGGGAACATCGTGGGCTTGCGCTCGGGCCGGGCCCAGCGGTCGAGATGCCTGATCGCGTGGCGCAGCGGCCCGACGGAGGCGGCGATGTCGGTGATCATCGACTGTTCGCGGCTGCGATGGCCGAAATCCTCGCTCAGCGCGTCGCAGAAGCGGTCCGCGTTGTCGGCGACCATTGCCGCAGCGCGCCTGAGCCGCTCCTTGCGGACGTCGAGCGGGACGGGCAGCTCCGCCATGAACGCCCGGCGCTGGCCCTCCAGTATCTCGCGCATCGCCCTCCCCTATTCTGGAATATCTTTCAGTTCATATACCAGCACTGCGTCATCCGGGAGCACCGGCGGTGCCACCGTTACCGCAAGCCACACAGCGAAGGCGGCGATTGCGAGCAGCGTCCCAAAGGGTAGCCGGGAGGAGCCGCTCAGCCGTCTTCCGCGGAGCATCAGCAGCAACACTGCCGCCAGCCCAAGGAGGCAAGCGGCGAGCACCACCAGCGGCAGCCCGGTCCAGCCGAGCCACGCGCCGATTCCGCCCAACATCTTCGGATCGCCCCCGCCCAGGCCGTGGCGGCCCCGGAGCGCCCGGTAGAGCATCGCTGCGAGCCAGAGTGCGCCGAAGCCCACCACGCCGCCGATCAATCGCTCGGTCAGCGGCGGCGGGACCTTGGTGAACAGCCCCACCGCCAGCCCTGCCGCCGCGAGCGTGCCGGTGAGGACATTTGGCAGCCAAAAGGCGGCAAAGTCGATCGCCGCGAGCGCGAGCAGCAGCCAGCCGAACACCGCGCCGCATGCGCCTTCGACCCCCGGTGCGACCATCCCCGCGCTCAGGCCTATGGCGCCGCCGATCAGCTCGGTGACCAGATGCGAGGACGCGATCCGGGCTCCGCAGGCCCGACAGCGGCCACGCTGGAGCAAATAGCTCAGCACCGGCACGAGCTCGCGCGCCTCCAGCGCCTTGCAGCAGCCGTCGCACTCCGATCGGCCCTTGAGCGCCGAGCGCCCGTCCGGCCAGCGGATCGCAAGCGTGGCGATGAAGCTGCCGAACACGAGCCCCAGCACCCCCAGCAATAGCGGCCAGATCCAGGCCTCAGTCGTCATCGCGCGGGGGACGCTTGCGGATCAGGTAGCGATAGACGCCGAAGCAATTGATGCCGAACAGCACGAGGTTCTGCGTCCACAGCGGCTCGTCATCGGACATCAGGGCGCCGCTGATCCAGCATATGCTCGACGCGACGAACAGGGCGAAACCCCAGCCGGTCACGCGGCGCCCGAGATCGAGCGAGACCATGAAGGCGGCGATCATCCCGCTGATCGATGCGGACCATTTGAGGATGTCGACCAACGTCATGCGAGCGCCTCCTTGGAACCACGGCCCGGCTTTTGCAAACCGTCACCGGCGATACTAAATGCGCCCCAACACCCGAGAGGAGCCATTATGTCCGCCGACGACGTCGTCATCGTTTCCTATGCCCGCACGCCGATGGGCAGCTTTCAGGGCAGCCTGGCCGACGCCAGCGCCACAGAGCTGGGCGCCACAGCGGTGGGCGCCGCGGTCGAGCGCGCAGGGCTGAAGGGCGACGCGATCGAACGGATCTACATGGGCTGCGTGCTCCCCGCAGGACTGGGCCAGGCGCCCGCACGCCAGGCGGCGCTCAGGGCCGGGCTGCCGCACCACATCGAGGCGACGACGATCAACAAGATGTGCGGATCGGGCATGCAGGCGGCGATCATGGCCGCCGACGCGCTCGCCGCGGGCTCGGCCGACCTGATCGTCGCGGGGGGCATGGAGAGCATGACCAACGCCCCCTATCTCTCGCTCCGCCACCGCTCGGGCGCGCGGATCGGGCACGACGTGCTCAAGGATCACATGTATCTCGACGGGCTCGAGGACGCCTATGAGCCCGGCCGGCTGATGGGCAGCTTCGCCGAGGAGACGGCGCAGGAATATCAGTTCACGCGCGCCGCGCAGGACGATTTCGCGATCGCCAGCCTCGAGCGCGCCAAGAAGGCGCAGACCAGCGGCGCGTTCGATCGCGAGATCGTCCCCGTCGAAGTGACGGGCCGCAAGGGCACCACCACGATCGCGCTCGACGAGCAGCCCGCCAAGGGCGATCCCGCCAAGATCCCGACGCTCAAGCCCGCCTTCGCCAAGGACGGGACGATCACCGCCGCCAACGCCTCCTCGATCTCGGACGGCGCGGCGGCGCTGGTTATGACGCGCGCGAGCGTCGCCGAGCGGCTGGGGCTCACCCCGCGCGCGCGGATCGTCGCGCACGCCGCGCACGCGCACCTGCCCGCGCGCTTCACCACCGCGCCGGTGTTCGCGATGCAGAAGGCGCTCGACAAGGCGGGTTGGACGACGGGCGACGTCGACCTGTTCGAAGTCAACGAGGCCTTCGCCTGCGTGGCGATGATCGCGATGAAGGAGCTGGGGCTGAGCCACGACACGCTCAACATCCACGGCGGCGCCTGCGCGCTCGGCCATCCGGTGGGCGCGAGCGGCGCGCGAATCCTGGCGACCTTGATCTCGGCGCTGGAGACGACCGGCGGGCGGCGCGGGCTGGCGTCGCTGTGCATCGGCGGAGGCGAGGCGACCGCGGTGGCGGTCGAACTCGTCGACTGATGGTCTGGGACCTTCGAGGCGCGCTGCTCAAGAAAGGCGAAGTCGAGTCCGCGCGCCTCGATGCGTTCGAATTCAAGCTGCGGGCGCGCACAATGCGCCTGCTTGCACCGGTGCTGGGACTGGAGCCCGATGCGCTGGTGGAGCGGATCGCCGTGGAGACCGACGAGGCGATCCTCAAGGGGCTGGACGGCGAGGCTCAGGCTGCGTGGTCCCGCTGCCGCGCCGAAGCGTACCGCCAACTCGTGGAGGAGCTTGGCGATCCGACGCCGGTGAAGCTGGCCTGACTCGCGGGCTCAGGCGGCGCACTTCTCCTGCGGAGCCTGCGCGTCGCCGGCGCGGACATAGTCGATGAGCGGGAAGACCACCCGTTCCTCCCACTCCAGCCGCTTCATCGACGCAGCGAACTGATCGCGCACGGCCTGGCGATAGCCGGCGGGGTCCGACTGGACGAGCGCGACATTCCACTTCCCCATATGGGCCGTGAGCGAGAGCTGAAGGTCCATCAGTCCGCTGTCGTACCGCCGGGCGATCGCACGCGCGACATAGTCGGTGCTCTCGCCGAGCGTCTTGGCCACGAAGCTCTGCTCGCTCTTGATGTGCGCGTCGGAAAGCGACGCAAGCTCGAGGCGCAGCTGGGATATTCGCTCCATGGTCTCCGGATGCGCCGGATCGATCATGTGCAGGAGCCGGTTGACCGTTTCGACGATCTGACGGTGGTCGGCGCGGAACTGGTCGAGGGACATCGCAGGAACTCCTATTCCCCTAGCCCATTAACCAACTGCGATAACAGAGAAATTCCGGCAAATCTCGGGTGCCCGGCTTAACGATCCCTTCACCAGCCGGCGCGTATCCCTAATCGACCACTTCGCCCGGTTCGGTGCCCCACAGGTGCGCCTGCTCGACATAGCCGCCGCGATTGCCGACTTGGAGCCAGCACCAGCCGCTCTCGCATTTGCTGATCGTGCCGATCACGCCGGGCGCCGCACGCCAGTTGACGCGCGCGCCCGGATCGGGCGTTGCGCGCAACTCGGCGATCGAGCCCATCACATAGGCGGTGCGCTGCTCGTCGAGCAGGTTGGAGAGCATCCAGCCCTGCGTGCCGCCGGGATCCTCGACCTTGCGCCACTCGCCATAGACGTCGACCACCTTCAGCGGCAGTCCACGGCGCTTGTAGAGCCAGTTGGCCGGATAGTTGCGTCCGGGCCCGGCCCGCATCAGCGCCTTGCCTGCCTTGATAGAGACGAAATAGGGCGGCTTGCGCTGCGCCCAAGCCGGCGCCGCCAGCGCCAGCACCATCGCGCTCGCCGCGATCCAACTCCAAAAACGCCTGCCTGCCCCGTTCATCCTCGCGCTGTAACGCGCGGCGGCGTCCGGCATCAAGCCGTTGACTGGCGCCGCCGACGACGCCAAGCCGCCAGCTATGGCACAAGCGCCGCGCCCCTCCCGGCCCAGAGTGGCCGTAACCCGCTCGCTGCCCGAGCCGATCGAGGCGCGGATGACCGAGTTGTTCGACGCGTCGCTGAATCCGGACGACCACGCGCTGGATCGCGAGGCGCTTGCTACCGCGATCGCCAATGCCGACGTACTCGTTCCCACCGTCACCGACCAGATCGACGCGGCCTTGATCGAGGCCGCGCCCGAGCGGTTGCGGCTGATCGCCAATTACGGAGCAGGCGTCGGGCACATCGATCTGAAGGCGGCGCGCGCCCGGGGGATCGTGGTCACCAACACCCCCGGCGTGCTGACCGAGGATACCGCCGACATGGCGATGGCGCTGATCCTCGCCGTCCCGCGCCGGCTGGTCGAGGGCGACAAGCTGGTGCGGTCGGGCAAATGGACCGGTTGGCGTCCCACCGGCATGCGCGGGCACCGGATCGGCGGCAAGAAGCTGGGCATCCTCGGCATGGGCCGCATCGGCCAGGCAGTCGCGGCGCGGGCGCGCGCCTTCGGGCTGCAGGTTCATTATCACAACCGCCAGCGCATCCCCGAAGTGGCCGAGGCGCAGCTCGGCGCCACGTTTCATGCCGATCTCGACGCGATGCTGGAGGCGGTGGATATCCTAACCATCCACGCGCCGCACACCGCAGGCACGTCAGGACTTATTGATGCGCGGCGGCTTGACCTGCTGGGGCCGAACGGCTGGCTGATCAACACAGCGCGCGGCGAGATCGTCGATCCGCAGGCGCTGGTGACGGCGCTCGAGACCGGGCGTATCGCCGGCGCCGGGCTGGATGTCTATGTCGACGAGCCCGCAGTCGACCCGCGGTTGTTCGCGCTGCCCAACGTCGTGCTGCTCCCCCACCTCGGCTCGGCGACCTTCGAGGGGCGCGAGGCGATGGGCCTCAAGGTGATCGCCAACATCCGCTCCTGGTCCGACGGCCACCGCCCGCCGGATCAGGTGCTGGAGGGCTGGCTGTAGCAACCTGATCCTCTCCGAGGCGCAGCGGGGGACGACGGTCCCATTACGCCTCCGGAACCGCCCCCTCCTGCCCGGGTTCTGCCCGCACGGAGGATGCGATGAAGAAATATGGCTATGCCTGGCTGACGCTGGGCTTTTTCCTGGTCTCGCTCGCGCTGCACTGGGTGTTCGGCTGGAGCGCATTCGTCGATGAGGCGCGCGAGCATGGGCAGGCGCCGGAGGTTTCCGGCTATCTGAACGAGATGCTGCGCGACACCTTCGAGAACTGGCAATCCGAGTTCCTCCAGCTGCTGTGGCAGGTCGTGGGCCTCGCCTATTTCCTCTACGTCGGCTCTCCTTCGTCGAAGGAGAACGACGACCGGATGGAGGCGAAGATCGATTCGCTGCTGCGGCTCCAGGCCGGCGTCGACCGCGGACAGGAGATCATCGACGAGCTCGACGACCGTTATCTGCGAACCCACGGACACGCCCAGCCGCACGCGCACGGGCAGGATCCAGTGGTCGGCGGCGGCAAGGAAGACGCAGCCTAGAGACCGCGCAGCCACTCCGCGATCATCGTCTGGCCGGCGGTGACCGCTGCGGGGCCATGCGCCTCATGATCGGCGCGCAGCCGATCGGGCGTGGTCCCTGCCTCCGCAAGGAAAGTGGGGCCGTTCTCGAGCCACGCCTCGAAGCGCGGATCCTCGCCCATCTCGGCGTGGAACTGCAGCGCGAGCAGCTCGGGTCCGCGGCGGAAGGCCTGGTGGGCATAGGCCGCGGTGGAGGCGAGCAGCTCGACGCCGTCGGGCAAGCCGAAGGTGTCGCCGTGCCAATGCAGCACCGGTACTTCGGCGACATGCCGCAGCGGCGACGCCGCGCCCGCAGCGTTGAGCGTGACCGGCGCGAACCCGACTTCCTTGATCGGGCCCCGCACCACTTCCGCCCCCATCGCTGCGGCGACCATCTGTGCGCCGAGGCACACGCCGAGCGTGGGCAGCCCACGCGCGATCCGCCCGGCGAGCCGCTCGACCTCATGCGCGATCCACGGATACGCCTCACGTTCGTACACGCCCATCGGGCCGCCCATCATCAGCAGCAGGTCGGGCGCGTCGAAGTCGAGGTCGGCGAAGCCGGGGTCGGTCACGTCGATCCGGTCGAGCACATAGTTGGCCGCCTCGATCGGTTCGCGGAAGGCAGCGAGACCTTCGTAGGGGGTGTGGCGGATGATGAGACCGGTTTTCATGGGAAAAGCCTAGCCGCGCGAACTCCGATCGCGAGACTAGGCTTTCTTGAATGCGGCCAAGCGGGCCTCAATCCCCCGTAAGGATGCGGTCGACGAGCTGCTTCACCGTCGGCACGAAGCCGTTCGAATAGAAAGGGTCGCGCTTGAAGTTGTAGGCGCCATGGCCAGCGAACATCAGGTTCTGGTCCACAGGGCCGCCGTGCGCGATGTCCTGCAGCGTCTTCTGGATGCAGAAGCTGCGCGGGTCCGCCAACCGGCCGGTCGAGTTGGTCTCGGTATCCGCCCAGGACGAGAACTGGCACTGGCTGAGGCATCCCATGCAGTCGGCCTGGTCCTTGCGGATCACGCCCTTCTCTTCCTCGGTCACGAAGACGAGCGTGTTGTCCGGCGTCTTGAGCGCGGACGTGTAGCCGAGACCGTGCCATTCGCGAGCGCGGAGCAAGTCATTCCGGGTGACCCAGAAGTTCTTGCCCTTCACGCCTACGTCGAGCTGGAAGGTGTGATCGCCGGCATGCTCGGTCGAATAGGGAATCTGCCGCTCGCTGCGCGCCTCGAGGCTGCGCAGGAAGGGGTTGCGCACCGCCGATGAATAGAAGCCGGTGGGCGAGAAGCGGTGGAGCAGGATGTCGCCCTCCTCCAGCTTCATCAGCTCGGCCTTCCATGCCTCGGGAATCGGGCTTTCCTGGGTGAGCAGCGGGCGCGTGCCGAACTGGAAGGCGATCTTGCCGAGCTCGGGATTGTCGATCCAGTCGTTCCAGTCGCGCAGATACCAGACGCCGCCGGCCATCACGATCGGCACATCGTCGGAGATGCCGCCTTCGCGCATCGTCGCGCGGAGGTCGCGAACACGGGGGTATGGATCCTGCGGGATCAGCGGGTCCTCGGCGTTGGACAGGCCATTGTGGCCGCCGGCGAGCCAAGGGTCCTCATAGACCACCGCAGCCAGCCAGTCCGCGGCCTTCGAATAAGCGCGCTTCCACAGCGCGCGGAAGGCGCGTCCGGAGCTGACGATCGGCAGATAGTTGACGTTGTACGACGCCGCGATCTCGCTGAGCTTGTAGGGCATGCCCGCGCCGCAGGTGACGCCCGCCACCATGCCCCTCGTGCGTTCGAGCACGCCATGGAGCACGCGCTGCGCACCGCCCATTTCCCACAGCACGTTGATGTTGATCGCGCCCTTGCCGCCGGCGATCTCGAACGCCTTCCTGACCTGCTGGACGGCGCCCTCGATGGCATAGGCGATCAGCTCTTCGTGGCGCTCGCGCCGCGTGAGCGCGTGATAGACCTGCGGGATGATCTTGCCCTCGGCGTCGTAGCTGTCGGCGTTGACGGCGCTCACCGTTCCGATGCCCCCGGCCGCAGCCCAGGCGCCGGCGCTCGCGTGGTTGGTGGCCGCTACGCCCTTACCCCCTTCAACCAGCGGCCAAACCTCACGGCCGTTGTACACGATGGGCGTCAGACCCTTGAACAAAT